>JAFUXN010000107.1 GCA_017477125.1 Selenomonadaceae bacterium | reverse complement strand
GGCGTCGCCGCCTGAACGCGTGGCGGACGCCGCCGACTTCTTCAGTCGCTCAAAAAATATTTTATGAGGAGGAAGGGCGAGCCGCCGGCGGAAATGGCGGGCGCCCGTCCCTTTAACCGTTGCCTATAATGTTTTGTTGAGAGACGATGGAAGAAAGGCGTCGCCGCCGATTCGCGGGGCGGACGACGCCATATTCTTCTGTTGCCTCAAAAATTTTCAGAGCCTCTGTCAGGGTGAGCGTCGAAACAAAGATTGAAAAGGTGACGATGGAAGAAAGGCGTCGCCGCCATGTCGCGGGGCGGACGCCGCCAACTCCTTCAGCCGACCTAAAAAATATTTATGGTGAAAGGGCGAGCCGCCGGCGGAACTGGCGGGCGCCCTTATTTTTATCCGTCGCTCCTCATGTTTTGTCGAGGGCGGGAGTTATTTCGTAGTAGTCGGAGGGGTGAGCGGCGAAGCCCTCAACATTATTCTTCATCACGAATGACATCTTCAGATGAGACGCATAGATCAGCGCGCAATCATCGAGCACCTGCTGAGACATTTGAACGGCGAGCGCCGCTCGATTGTCGGCGGTGTAAGTGTTATGCAACCGCTCCTCAAGCTGATCGATGACGGGACTCTTGTAATGCCCCGCATTGTCGACGGCACTGCTGACGACGTGCGATGTGAAGTAGTATTCGGGATCGCCCGTCGGCGCCGTCACGATCGCTTTGCTGAACAGATCATAATCGCCGCGCTTGAGGAACGCCTTATAATTGTCGGTGGCGTTGACGTTGAGCTTGACGCCGATCTTTTTGAGATCAGCCTGCAACATCTCTGCGAGCAACGGCAGCTCCTGCCTCGAGGTGTAGGTCAAATAATTGAGCTCGAGAGTGCGCCCGTCGCGATCAAGATAACCGTCGCCGTCCGAATCGCTCCAACCGATATCGTTTAGGAGCTGACGAGCGCCGTCGAGATCGAAATCAACGGTGCGGACGGTTTGATCGCCGAACGGGAGATTGGAGGGGAACGGTCCGACGGCGGGAGTGCCGTTGCCGCTCAACAACACGTCGGTGAAATTATTTTTGTCGACCGACATGGAGATCGCTCGACGGAGGTTCGGCTCTTGAATGTAATCCATATCGAAGTTGAACGCGATCTGGTAGACGCGTGAGGTATTGGCTTGGCTTAATTTGAAATTGGGATCGTCGGCGAAGAGTTTAAGGCTCGAATAGGGCAGCCCCTGCACGGCATCAAGCTCGCCGTTCTGCATCGCCATGGTGAGGGTGTCGCCGTCGGTGATGCTCTTGACGGTGATCCGATCCATCTTCGGCTTGACGTCGCCCCAATAATTTTCGTTCTTGACGAGCTCGATCTGAGTGTCGCTGACGTTGACCGCCTTATAAGGACCGGTGCCGACGACGATTTGATTGTCGAAGCCGGCATCGACGTCGATGATGCAACCGTAGGGATCGCTGAGGTAATTGAGGAGCGCGGGCGTCTTCTCGGTCGAATGAATAGTGATCGAGTTGCCTTCGGCGGAGATCGAATCGATTTTGAGATCGGATGGCGCGCGGTCATGGTTGGCGATCAGATGCTCGAGACATTTCTTGACCGCGTTGCCGTCGACGGGCTTACCGTTAGAGAATTTGGCGTTGGGATTGAGATTGATCTTGACGGTGAAATCATCGAGCTGTTCAAAATCGGTGGCGAGCCAGGGCTCGAGCTCCATCGATTGACTGAACCTGAATAAAGTTTCGCCGATGCCGTATCGAAGTGTCGACCAGCCCGAATAAGATTCGTGGGGGTTGGTGCCGGTGTTCTCCATGGCGACGCCGTAAGCGACGGTGCCGTAGGTAAAAATTTTTTCGTTGGTCGACGGAGCGGACGATTGATCGGAGCCGCAGCCGCTCATCAACAATGCCGTCGACATGATCGCGGCGAGGATTTTTTTTCTGATGTTCATCGAAATCGCCTCCGATCGACAGTTTAATTGATCGTCGGCAAAAAAATAAGCCCCGCGAGGGGTTAAAATTTTTGTGCCGCTCAAATCATCAGTAACGTCTGTGACGCTCGTAGCGGTGATCGCCTCGACGGTGCCGATCATAATCATCGTCATCATCATCGTAGCGCTCATCATCGTAGCGACCATAACCGCGATGATCATAACCGCGGCGATCATAATCATCATCGTCGTCATCATCATAGCGATAGCGATTGCTGCGTCGATTGGACAGCGGCGAGAGAACCCAACGCGCCGCCTGGTTCGTGTGGTAGTCCCACAGTTGAATCTTGCGCCCGTTGCTCGTCTTGTTGTCTGACAGATCCAGCACGCGATGATCGCCGAGCTTGCTCTGAATGATGTACGAGCCGTTGCCCACTTCGAGGAATCGCCAATAACAACTGTCGGAACCGTCGTCTTTGTAAAGCTGTATCTGCTCGGAATTTCTGTCGTGACCGCCCGCAACATTCACCACATAACCCGTCCGCTTGTGGACGATCCGATACCACTCGCCCTTGACGCGTTCGATCGTAAAAATTTGAGCGTCGGAATCATTCCGTTCGTACAGTTGAATCCACGTCTCTTTCGACGCGTTGCCGCCGCCCGCCACGTCGAGCGCATAATTGCTACTCTTCTCGGGCAGGATTTCGTAATCGCCTTCGCGCACCTGAACCACGCTTACGTCGTACGAACGCGCCTCGCTCGGCGTCGCGACGAATATCGAAATCATCATCGTCAACACGAGCCCGAGCACCGTCGTCAATAAAAATTTTTTCATCGCTGTCACCTCCAATCATTTGTCGACGCAAAGAGCCTGCAACTTAAATGTGATCTCGAACGGGCATCAATTGTTTTTCGGATCGAGCACGTCTCGCAGTTTGTCGCCCAACAGATTGAACGCGGCGACAGTCAAGAAGATGGCGGCGCCCGGCGATAACACCGTCCAAGGCGCGGTCTGGAGCATCGAGCGACCGTTGTTCATCATCGCGCCCCACTCCGCCGTCGGAGGTTGAGCACCCAGCCCGAGGAACGACAGCCCCGCCAACTCCATGATGATCGTGCCGAGGTCGAGCGCCGCCGTCACGAGGATAGGTCCCGCGATGTTGGGCAACAGGTGATCGAGCAGGATCGCCGTCGTCGACGATCCCGACATTCGAGCCGCTTGAATGTACGGCATCGATCGGATCGTTAAGACCAGCCCGCGCGCCAGTCGAGCGTACTTCGTCCAACCGATCATCGCCAACGCCAGCGCCGCATTGAACAGTCCTCCGCCCAACGCTCCCGCCGCCGCGATCGCAAACACCATCTGCGGGAACGCCAAGAACACGTCGGAAGTTCGCATCAAAAATGTGTCGAGCCGCCCGCCGAGCAGTCCGCCGATCGATCCGATCAAACTGCCGACGATCACGATTGATATCAACATCAGGAGCGACGCGCACAAAGTTGTTTGGCTGCCGACGATCACTCTGCTCAACACGTCGCGACCATAGCGATCGGTGCCGAGCCAATTGATCTCGTCGGGAGGCGCCAACGCTCGAGACAAGTCTTGAGTATAGGGATCGAAGGGCGTCAACCACGGCGCGAACACCGCGATCAAAATTATTGCGCCCGCCAACGCCAGGTACGGAATAAGAGATCGATCGAGCCTCATCGTTCAACGCCCCCAACGCGCGGATCGAGCCAATGATACAGGAGGTCGGCGAGCAGATTGATGACGACGTAGATGGTCGCCATCCAAACGACGTAGGCTTGGATCAGCGGATAATCGCGAGTGAGGATCGCATCGACCGCCAACTTGCCGACGCCGTCCCACATGAAGATCGTTTCGACGATCGCCGTGCCGCCGAGCAGTGATCCCATCGACAGTGCGAGCAGAGTGATGATGACGATCAGCGACGAGCGCAGGACGCTTCGGGTGAGGATAGTAAACTCGCTGACGCCTCTCGAGCGCGCGCCCATGACATAAGGCTTGCCGAGCTCCTCAAGCACGACCGCGCGGATCTGTCGGGTGTACTTGGCGCTCATCGAGACGGTCAAGGTGAGCGCGGGCATGATGACGGCGCGCCAATCGGAGCCCATAATCGGCAGGAGATTGAGTTTGAGCGCGAGGAAGTAGATGAGCAGGAGCCCGACGAAGAAATTTGGCATGGAGTTGCCGACGAAGCTCAACGCTCTGATGATGAGATCGACGGGGCGGCTTTGATTGACGGCGGCGACGATGCCGAGCGGGGTGGCGACGAAGATCGTCAGCGCGATCGACACGAGCATGAGTTCGACGGTGGCGGGCAGCTTGTCGATGAACGTTTCGAAGACGAGCTTGCCGCTGATGTATGAGCGTCCCATGTCGCCGGTCGCGACGCCCTTGAGCCATTGACCGTACTGAATGATGAACGGTTGATCGAGCCCGAGTTCGGCGCGTTTGGCGGCTTTGACTTCGTCGCTGACGGAGCCCGATTGTTGGTAGAGGATATCGACGGCGTCATCGTTGGTCAATTGCATGAGCGCGAAGGTCAAAAAGGTGATGCCGATCAGGATCGGGATCAATTGGATCAGTCGGCTCATCACGTATCGGCTCATCGTTCATCCTCCAAACAAAAAATCTCCGTCGAGTATAACGGAGATCAAAAAAATTTTTAAGCCCGCGCGGGGGATAAAATCTTTTGCAATGAGATCAATTGAAGTATAATGGGCGCGAGGAGGGATCGTTATGCGAGTGATGAAGAAGTGCGCGGCGGTGTTGGCGGCGATGATCATTGCGTGGTCGGCGGCAGGCTCGTCTGCTCACGCGGCTGACAAAACCGTCGGCGACGATGAGGAAATCGTTACGGCTACAGGTCGGGGTTGGGGACCGGAGGGCGGCAACATCAAAGACAGTTTCTATAAAACCTATGCCCGTCAAGCCGCTCGCCTCGACGCCATTCAGGAGCTAATTTTTAAGCTTCTGTTAGATTATAAGGTGAAGGATATCGGGCAAATTACAGTTGAAAAAATAAATGGCAACGAAGACAGCTTTGAACTTCATCTTGTTTCAAAGGCATTAAAAAATGTTTGGCAGGTCGGCGAGGAGAAATGGGAAGATGATGGTATGGTATGCGAAGTAACGATGGCGACGACCGTTAAAATTCCAAAGAACTGATACCTACCAATCAATTCGATACTTTATATTATAAATCTTATACTCCATCAGAGTAAGATTGACTTCGAATTCCGGAGTGCAGTCTTCGAGATCAGACTTCAAGATATACAGCTCTCGGATCGAGTTGGTCTTACCCGTCAATCTCACATCCACGAGCTCGACGTCGGTGCCGTTGACGAGCTCCTCTATCTCCTTCCGACTGTAATTCTTTTTCGCCAACGCTATCGCTCGATCAACATACTTTCGAGCCGTCGCCTTATCATTGAACTCGTTGAAGTATATATCCCCCAACTGACTCAACGCCTCGATCGACAGCAACGGAGTCTTGCTCGACGCCAACACCTTCTCGCAATAGTCCGCGACCGTCCGCATGTCCTCGTTGTTCCGATAGTACATCGCCGTCGCTCGAAACGCCGTCGAGTTCTGAGAGTCGAGCGAACTGAGCTTCTGCGCCGTGTCCATCAACGCCGACCAATTGAGCTTGCGATTCAAATTAAATACGTCCAACTCGCGCTCGTACTTGGCGATCATGAACAGCCGCTGATTCGCGTCCGTCGGCGCCCGCTTCAGCAGTTCCTCAATCTGCTTGTCCTTCTCGCGGATTGTGTCAAGCAACTGCTCTTTACTGATGAGGTCTTTCAAATTGATCTTGCTCGTGTCGACGCGCGCCTCGAGCCTGCAGATCACTTCGATCGTCTTGCCGTCATCGGAATGATTGAACCGATAATCGTCCTTCAACACCTCGAGGATCGCGCCGGCTACCACCGTCAGCTTGTCCTTCACCAGTTTGAAGTCTTCCATCTCGGAGTGGCTTTCAACAAAAATGCCCGCTTGCTCGACCGCCGCCTGCCTCGCCTTCTCGAGCGCATACTCCTTCGCCGCAGGAATGTTCTCCGCAAAGTCGATGCTGAATATGTAACTGCCCTCCGCCTCGATCGAAATGACCTCCGCATTGGCGAACTGCGCTCGACACAAGACGAACATCAACCCGATCAGAAAAATTTTTAGCCGCATCATCATCGCCGCCCCATCGTTTTTGAGACGATTATATCAAACAAAAACGCTCCCGTCTAACATTGGCGAGAGCATTTTCATTTGCGCCGATCGATTAATCAATAGCCGAGCGCCTTGAGCCACTGCTCGACCTTCGGACGGATCGATTCTGGATTCTCTTGCGCGTCTTTGCCCGTCAAGCCCAGCCCTTCTTTGAGCATCGAGCCCTTTGCGATCGACGGTATGCTTCCCTCCTGCCCCGTCATGTAATCGCCCGCCGACGTGCAGAACGGTATGATCGTTTTGCCGTTGAAATTATTATTCTCGAGGAACGTGTAAACGATAGGCGGCAGATCGCTCCACCAGATCGGATACCCGAGGAAGATCACATCGTAGCCGCTCAAATCGATCGAGCCCGCATACTCGGGACGCGCATTCGATTGCAACTCAGCCTTCGCAACTTCCGTGCACTCTTTGTAATTGGTCGGGTAGGGATTGACGGGGACGATCTCAAACTCGTCGGCGCCCACCTTCGACGCAATCATGTCGGCGACGATCGCAGTGTTGCCCTTCTCGATCCAACCGACTTGATAATTCTCGCCGGTGTGAGAGAAGTACGCGACGAGGATTTTGCTCTTGGGCGCCGCTTGAGCGGTTTCGACGGGGATCGGTTGCGCGTCGCCGGTCTTCATCTCAACATCGGTCGCGCCCCGCTCGGAACCGCCGCAGCCCGTCAGCGCCATCATCATCAATGTCAGCAGTGCCATCAAAAATTTTTTCATCGTCGACACCTCAATGCGTCTTCTTCAAATATTGAAGGTCGCCGAACCAATATGATGCGGTCGTCCCGCCGTCGATCAAGAAGTCCGCACCGCTGATAAACCGTCCGCGGCTCGACATGAGGAACTCCGCCAAGTCGCCAACTTCGTCGGGCGTGCCCGCTCGTCCCGCCGGCGACGCCTTCAACATGTTCCGATACCCGGCGCCGCGCGGACCTTTGAGCTCGTCGTTCGCCAGCGGCGTGATGATGATCCCCGGGCTGATTGAATTGATCGTTGCGCCCCTCTTGCCCCAACGCGTTGCCTCGTACATCACCCTCAACACATTGCAACGCTTTGAATACTGATACGCCTTCAACGTGTCGGTGATCGCCGTGATGAAGTCGAGATTGAGAAGCTCCTCGGTGTGCGTCGTCGCCAATTGGAAATTCTGTTCTTCGGTGAGCGCGCCCAACCTGTGACCCGATTGAGACGAGATGATGATGCCCGAACCTCCGTCGGCGATCACTTTGCCAAACTCCTCGAGCAGAACCGCAGTGCCGTAGAGATCGACCTTGAGGATCGCGGCGACGGGCGCTTGAGACGGCGACACTCCCGCGGCGTTGATCACATTCTTGATTGCGCCGAATTGTTGAGCGTGTTCGACGAGCGCAAGGATCGATTCGCGCTTGGAGATGTCGACGGCGATGGTCGAAGTCTCGAAACCTGCATCGTCGAGAATTTTGGCGGCGACGTCCGCGCCCTCTTGACGCAGATCGGCGAGCACCACATGCTTGCCCGCTCCAACCCGACGAGCGATCGCCTGACCGATCGAGCCTGCGCCGATCAATACCACAACGTCTTTCATGATGTGAGCCTCCTAAAAAATTTTTCCCATTGTAACACGTTGGCGCCACTCAAGCGCAAGAAAAATTTTATCGGCGATTGAAAAGCTCAACGACGCAAATATTTTTTCGAGCGGCAGGCATAATAAATTTCATGTCGAACAGACTTTGCATCACAAATTGGAAAGGACGTGATCAAGTGCGTGCGATCGATATGCCGCCCGATGCGTCGGCGCTGATGGAGTCGACGCGAGCGATCGGTTATTCGTTGCCGACCGCCGTCGCCGATATCATCGACAACAGCATCGCCGCCAACGCCAACCGCGTGGCAATTTTTTATTTGCCGTCCGAAAAATATATTGCGTTCCTCGACGACGGAGGCGGAATGACCGCCGACGAGCTCAACCTCGCCATGAAGTACGGCGGTCGCAGCCCTCTCGACAATCGAAATTCTAACGACCTCGGACGTTTCGGGCTCGGCTTGAAGACTGCATCGCTCTCTCAATGCGAAGTCCTGACCGTCGTCTCTAAAAAATGCGATCGCATCTCCGCTCGTCGATGGGATTTGAATTTCGTTCGATCAAAAAATTCTTGGTCACTGCTCGAGCTCAACCCAATCGAGATCGATCAACTGCCGCTCATCAAACATTTGAAAGCCCTCGAACACGGCACGCTGGTCGTGTGGCAGCAGCTTGATCGCATGGTGCAGGGCGGCGACCTTCAACGCCAAATGACCGAGCAGATGGATAAAGTTCGTCGGCACATCGCACTCGTCTTTCATCGATACTTGAGCGGTGAGGAGGGACTGCGCCCGCTGTCGATCACAATGAACGCCGCGCCCGTCGAGCCCAGCGATCCATTCCTCCGACATCGTCAAACGCAACGCGAGCAGGAATCTTCGTTTGATCGGATCAAAATTGTGCCGTACATGCTCCCGCACCCGTCGCATTTGAAGAAGTCCGATCACGAATTGCTCGGGCTGACCGACGACCTTCAAAAGTATCAGGGCTTCTACATTTATCGCAACCGACGGCTGATCGTGTGGGGCAATTGGTTTCGACGATCGAAGAAGGAGACGCTTTCATCGTTGGCGCGTATTCAGATCGATATCCCGACGGAGTTCGACAGCTTGTGGGTGTTGGACGTGAAGAAGTCGAGCGCCACGCCGCCCAAGATCGTCCTTGAGAATTTGGATCAAGTGATCGAACGGCTGTCGAGCACGAGCCGAAAGACATGGGAACATCGCGGGCGACGCGAGACGTCCGATAAAATTCAACACGTGTGGAATCGGCTAAAAGCGCGCGACGGATCAATTCTCTACGAGATCAACGGCGAGCACCCGATGGTGAAGCGATTGATCGATCAGGCGCCGGGGCTCGAGAGGGAGCTCAACAAATTGCTGGAGGTGATCGCGTCGTCTCTGCCGCTCAATCAGATGATGATCGATCTCAACGGAAGCAATGAGATCGGAAATGCGGCGCCGATATCCGAGGACGACGTTCGTCAGATGCTCGAGATGATGGTCAAAGGCATGCCTGCGGATAAGTTGAGCGCCGCGCTCGAGACATTAAAAAACGTCGAGCCGTTCAGCGCCTTCCCCGCCATGCTCGACAACTTTAAACCAAATTGAGGAGGATCAACCATGCTAAGCAAAACTCAATTCAACAAAGTGAGGAGCTCTGCACCTCAGCTGTTCAGGCTTTTTCTTCCCGAAGGTTCGATACCGACGGAAGAAGAATTTACCGGCGCCGCCCAAAAAGTTTTGATGATGCTGAAATGCGGAGTGCCGATCACCGACGACGAATTTGATCAAATTGCGAGCGAGATACACAAAAACGTTCGCGATCAGATGATGGGCGAGGAATCTTATTTGAAGGTCGAGCACGAGCCGTGGTTGGATGACGCCGCCAAAGAGAACATCGCTTGGAAACATTGGGAGCGGTACCGCGATTATCTGATCAGAGAAAAATTTTGGAACGACCGATTGATCAACGCTCTCGACCACGCGTCCGATAAAATTCTTGATCTCATGGGCGATCCGCGTTCGGACAAACCGTTCGAAAGACGCGGCTTGATCATGGGCAGCGTGCAATCGGGCAAGACCGCCAACTACACCGCCGTTTGCAATAAAGCCGCCGATGCCGGCTACAACGTCATCATCGTGTTGACCGGCATGCTCGAGGACCTCCGTCGTCAAACTCAATCGCGTCTCGATGTCGAGTTCGCATCGAAGGACGTCGCCAAGTTCACCACCATCGACAGTGATTTCGATCGGGCTTGGGTCGCAAGCAATAACCTCAGCCTGCTCGACGTGAACACCACCGCGCTGTTCGTCATTAAGAAGAACAAAAGTCGGCTCGAAAGTTTGATCGCCTGGCTCGATAATTCTCGCGACGCTCATCAAGGGCACATCAAACAATCTTTGCTGCTCATCGACGACGAGGCTGATAACGCCTCCATCAACACCAACGATCCCGACGAGAACCCCACCGCCATCAACGGTTGCATCCGCAGGATTTTGAAGTTGTTCCGTCAGACGACGTACATCGGGATCACCGCCACGCCCTTTGCCAACATTTTCATTCGTCCCGACAGCGAAGATGAAATGCTCGGCGATGATCTGTTTCCGCGCGATTTCATTTACGCGCTCGATGTCCCCGACAGCTATATCGGTCCCGATAAAATTTTCGGCGACGAGTCCGGCAAGATGCTTGTGGCGATCAAGCCGGCTGCCGACGAAATTGAGCCCGACGTCGATAAATATTTTCCCAAGCGCCACAAAGCTGATCTGAACATCGATGAGCTGCCCGATAGTTTGTATGATGCGATGAATTATTTCCTGCTCGTCAACGCCATTCGCGACCTCCGCGGCGAAGTGCACAGCCACCGCACGATGCTCATTCACGTCAGCCGCTTCACCAATGTTCAACGCAAAGTTCATCGGCACGTCGCGCGTTGGCTCGAGCAAGTAAAGAAAAATGTCTGCGCTTACGCTCAGCTTGACGCCGACGAGGCTGAACGCAACAGTCCGATGATCGCCGCGCTCCACAAGATTTTTGATCGGTTCGAGCTTGGAGCGCTCAGCGGTTTGGCGTGGGAAGTGCTGTTGAGAGATTGTCTGTATCGAGCGATCGAGCCGATCATCGTCGGGCTCCGCAACAGCAGCGGCGAACATCCGTTCGACTATCGGGGCAAGCCCGAAGGGTTGAGGGTGATCGCAATCGGAGGCAACAGTTTTTCGCGCGGCTTGACGCTCGAAGGTTTATGCGTCACGTATTTCTATCGCAACTCGAGAATGTACGACACGTTGATGCAGATGGGCAGATGGTTCGGCTTCCGCAAGGGCTATGATGATCTTTGTCGACTGTGGACGACGCGGGAGATTATGAGTTGGTACGGCTTCATCAACGACGCCTTGAAAGAGTTGAACGGCGACATAAGAATGATGCAAGCGCTTGGGAAGACGCCGAAGGATTTTGGGTTGAGGGTGAGACGCTCGCCGACGGTGTTGACGATCACCGCGCCGAACAAAATGCGTTCGGGCAGGACGATCCGCCAACCGATCTCGTTGAGCCGACAGTACCTCGAAACGCCGCGATTGATCAGAGACAAAAATATTCTCGAGAACAACAGGAAATTGCTCTGTGCGTTCATCGATGAGATCAATCGGACGGCGACGTTCGACGTTGAGAAGTTATTTTGGCGCGGCGTCGATAAAAATCTCGTCGCCAATCTCGTCAACGATTTCAAAGTCAATCCGTGGTACTTCCAATTTCAAGGCTCCGCCATCAGCAAATACATTCGAGAGATGCCCGGCGACAACATTTGGGACGTGCTGATCGTGACGGGCGTCGGCGACATGTACAGCGACCTGCCGATCGATTATTCTTTCAAGATGATCGTCCGAAATATTGTGATCAACAGCGACGAAATTTTGATCGGCAAAAGAAAGGTTCACATCGGGACCGGCGAGAAGTCTCGCTTCGGTTTGACCGACGAGCAGATCGCAGCTGTCAGAGATAATTTCTACGCTCGAAGCGGAAAACTGCGCGGCAGTTTTGTTCCCGATCGAGAGTACATGATCGAGGGGCGCAATCCGATCCTGTTTGTGTACGCCATCGACGTCAAGCCGGAGCAGCGCGTTGCCGACATTCCCGACGTTTTGTTTGCGATCGGCATCGGTCTGCCCGACACCGGCGAGGAAGTTCGAACGGTCGATTACGTCATCAACGCCGTCGAGCACGATAAGATGATCAATGAGCTCGATGAGGAGAGCGTTGAGGAGTGAGCGGGGAGGCGTCATCTCATGGACATTGAAGAATTTCGTCGCGAGCTCGACGACGAGGTGAAGTTGCATCTCCAAGAGACGGGCGTCGGATTGTCGGCGGGGTTCGCTGAAAAGATCGTCGCCATGCTCATCGATGCCGAGTACTTCAACGGCGACTTCCACGAATCATTTTTCAAGGGCTTGCACCCGAAGCGGAGGAGCTATCTGCAAATCGACGGCTACTTGATAGACGACGCCGACGACTCGATCAATCTGTTTGCGGTCTACTACGTCACAGACGATTCCAATCTCACCAAGACGCAGGCGGATACTTCCCTCAAGATGCTAGCCGCCTTCCTCGACGCCGTGATCGATACCGATCTGATTGAAGACATCGAGCCGTCGCTTCCGATTTATGAACTCGTCGAGCACATCAGAAATACCGTTCGCGATAATCTCAAATACCGATTCATTTTGTTGACCAACGCCCGCCGAAGTCTCACTCTCAATGAACTGAAGGAATTTCCGTTGCGGGGCTTGATTGCCGATTGCCAGGTGTGGGACATCGATCGTATCTTCGACATCTACAACTCGATGCAGGTTCGTGAGGAGATCGAGATCGACTTTACCCGATACGGCGACGGCATTCCATGCCTGCGCGCCGATGCCGCCGTCAACGCCTCGTACGAAAGTTTTCTGTGCGTGATCCCGGGAGATGTTCTCGTCGACATTTATGATCGATACGGCAGTCGCCTGCTCGAAAACAACGTCCGCGCATTTTTGTCAACGCGCGTCAAGGTCAACAAGGCGATCCGCGCCACGATCCTCGGCGAGCCGTCGATGTTCTTCGCCTTCAACAACGGGATCGCCGTCACCGTCAAGGACATCACATTCAAGGACACTCCGCGCGGAAGGTTCATCACGTCGGCGATCGATTTTCAGATCATCAACGGCGGTCAGACGACGGCATCACTGTCGAATGCTGCCTTCAAAGACGGCGCGTCGGTCGAAAACATTTTCGTTCCGATGAAGTTGACGCGGATCGGCAACATGTCGAACGAACAACAGGAGGCGCTGATCAGGAAAATCTCCCGCACGTCGAACAGCCAAAACAAGATCAGTGAGGCGGATTTCTTTGCGACGCATCCCTTCCACGTCGAGCTGGAAAAAATTTCGCGGCGCATCTCTGCTCCGGCGACGAGCGGTCTGCGTCAAGTGTATTGGTTTTATGAACGGGCGCGCGGGCAGTACCTCCAAGAGCAGATGCGAATGTCGTCAAGCGAGAAACTCAAATTCAACCGGCTCAACCCGAAGGAGCAGGTCATAACCAAAACCGATCTGGCGCGATACAGAATGAGTTGGGCGGAGCAGCCTTACATCGTCAGCGCCGGCACTCAACCATGTTTCAGAGCGTTCGCCGAGCTCATCAACAATACGTGGGACAAGGCGCCCGAGCAGTTCAATGAGCATTACTTTCGAGAATCGATCAGTCTGGCGATCATGTTCAAGACGGTTGAGCGGCTCGTGCGAAAGCAACCGTGGTACAAATCCAATCGAACGCAGATCGTTGCGTATTCGATCGCGCTCCTTCATTACTCGATCAAGAAAAAGTTTCCGAAGACGGAGCTCGATCTGTTGAAGATATGGCGAATGCAATGTCTGCCCGAGCGGCTCGTTCGATTGCTCGAGGGGATCGCCGAGCAGGTCAACGCCGTCATTCTCAACGTCGTTCGAGAGGGAGACTATAACGCTCAACAATGGTGCAAGCAGCAGATCTGTTGGGCGAAAATGATCCAAGCGGTATCGATCGGATTGCCCGCCAATCTCTCTGAACTGATGCTTGACGCTCAAGAGTTGCAATCTCGTCGGCGAGCGGCGGAGGACGCTCAACGGATCGCGCTCGAGCTCGAAATGCAGAAGAAGATCGTATCGCTCAGCGGCAATCAATGGAAGAAATTATTTATCGAAGCTCTTCAACGCAAATTGAGCTTGAGTTCGAACGAGATGACGGCGCTCAACGCGGCGGCGAAACTTCCGTCGAAGGTGCCCAACCCAAAACAATGCGAGCTGTTGATTCAATTGCTCGATCGTCTCAAAAGTGAGGGCGTCCCTCTGCCGTCGAGTTAGAAATTTAATCTTTGATCGGACGGAGCGCCGCCGCGATCCCCGCTATCAACACCGTCAACACGATCGTCCGCGTGCCCGCCGAGATGTCCCCGAACAATTGATCAGCCAAGAAGCTCATCGCAAACGACACAACGATCGATATCAGTATCACTCGATCGTTTCGAGCCGGAGGCATGATCACCGCCAAAAACATTCCGTACAGCGCCACGCTCAACGCCGACACCACCGACGGCGGCAAGATGTTCCCCGCGATCACTCCCAGCGCCGTCCCCACCGACCAGCCCGGCAACGCTACCAGCATCGCACCGTAATTGTAGAACGGATTGAGCTTGCCCGGGCGCGCCACCGTGATCCCAAATATCTCGTCCGTCACGTCGAAGCCGACGAAGATGCGATGGTAGAACGGCGTCGACGGATCAAATTTTTGGCTCACCACCGCGCTCATCAATAAATATCTCGCGTTCGCCACCAACGTGATCAACGCCATCTCCACATACGACGCATCAGCCATTATCACCGTGAACGCCGCATACTCTCCCGCCGACGCGTTGTTGAGAAAACTGGTAATGAATCCTTCGAACGGGGTCAGTCCCGCATGCCGCGCCGCGATCCCCAGCGTGAACGACACGACAAAATATCCCAGCCCGATCGGTAAACCATCGCGCAGCCCGTCGCTCAACGCCTGCCGATTGGTACGAAGCATCTGCC
The DNA here is from genome assembly GCA_017477125.1 of Selenomonadaceae bacterium. Taxonomy (GTDB): domain Bacteria; phylum Bacillota; class Negativicutes; order Selenomonadales; family Selenomonadaceae; genus Quinella. The sequence goes on along the minus strand of JAFUXN010000107.1, from coordinate 4,470 downwards.
TCAAGCTCCCTTCAATCTTGACTTTCCACACCGGCTAAACTATTATTGATTACAAATTTGATGCTGCAGAGGATTGTTACCATGAAAATATCAGCCAAGGGACGCTACGCCCTCATCTCCATGACTTACCTCGCTCAGAATTTCGACGGCAATCGACCCATCACGCTCATCAACATCGCCGGCAAGATGGGCATCTCGAAAATTTATCTCGAACAGGTCTTCGCGGCTCTCAAACGCGCCAACCTCGTCGACTCGGTCAAGGGCGCGCAGGGCGGCTATCAACTCCGTCGTCTGCCGCGCGAAATCACCGTCTACGATATCTTATCGGTAATCGAATTGGGGCTGATGGAGCCGTCGATATCGGAATCGAAGGTCGGCGAGTTCGATCGCGCGCTCAACTCGCGCATCTTTGAGCCGCTCGACCAAAAAATTTTCGACTTCCTCAAATCGATCACGCTCGAGGACATCTTGACCGCCGTCGCCAACGAGATGGACGCGTCGAGCCAAATGTATTTCATCTGATCACGTCTCGAAGTTCGGATTGTCGTCGTAAAACCGTTTGATGATCGAGATGAAATCGGCAACGGTCGAGCGACGATCGCCGGCGTGAGTGCACAACACGCATGAAATCTTCTCTTCGCAATCGAACGGCGTCCAAGCGAACTCGCCGTTGTGATCGTTGAGGAAGCCCGGCGCCAAACATATGCCCTTGTGCGCGGCGATGTTGGTCAAGGTCGTCTCGCGATCGTTGCTGTTGAAGTGTTCGAGACGCAGTTGATCGATGAGACGCTGTTGAACAGCGCGAAGCTCGGGTTGAGAGCCGCCGCCCACCATCAACACTCGCCCTTTGAGATCGTCGGCGCCGACCATCGCCTTCGATGCAAGAGGATCGTCGCGCTCGGTGATCAGATAGATCCGACTGTCGAACAGATGATGAATGCAGATGTCGGGCACGCGATTCATGTCCTGCTCTCGAGCGAACAGAACGTCCTGCTCGCCGCGCAAAAACTTCTCGCAACTGCCCAACGCTATGAACTCCGGAGTGATCAGCACGCCGGGGTTTTTCGTTTCAAACAGTTCGATCGCTTGAGGCAGGAAATGAACGGCGGATCGCATCGGCAGACCGATCGTCAAGCCCGATTGATATCGACTGCTAAAATTTTGTCCCTGCTCGATCGCTCGACGCAGTTCCGCGCGGAGGTTGAACAGATTGGTGCAGAACTGTCGACCGGCGGGAGTGAGGACGGCGCCGCGCCCCGAACGTTGAAAGATGTCGAAGCCGATCTCCTCCTCGATCGATCTGATGTGATAGGTGAGCGTCGGTTGCGACAGAAATAAATTCTCCGCCGCCCGATTGAAGTTGAGCACCTTGGCGAGCTCGAGCACGCAATCAATCTGTCGAGAGTTCATCATGTCACCGCCACAAAAAATTAATGCCGCCGATCGCTCGACGGCTTTTATTATATCACGAACTCGAAAATTTATTTAATCGCTCCGATCGTTTGCGCCAAAATGATTTCCTGATCGTCATTGAGCTCCGCCGCCAGACGGAACTGCTCCCCGTCGACCGAACCGCGCACACAGCCCCCGAGCCCTTCAGCCTCGAGCACCAACGCCACGCTCTGCGCCATCGTTCCTGCCGCCACGCCCAAATATCGAGCCTGCTTCGTCGCGTCCGACGCATGCGGCGACTTCTTCATGTCTCCGGTATAAGCCACGTACACCAAGTTGAGCGGCGCCGTCCGAGGAAAGCCGGGCTTCTTCGATGCCAGCTCTCGATGATCGCCGTCATTGATCAGCACCAATTTATGATCGCGCGGCTCGTAGAGATAAATGCCGTCCGCCATGATTGCGTACACATCGATGACGTACTCGCCAGCCGTCGGCATGAGCAATGACGCCGCCAACAATGCCGCTCCCAATGTCCGCGTTAAACGTTTCAACATATCGGAGTCTCCTTCGAGCCCAAAATTTTTATCGGCGATAGGATAACACAATTGGACGGTGAATGCAATCGGCGATAAAATAAACTGCAGAAATGTGATCGGAGGTAAGGCTGATGAGGAAATTATTTTTGAGCGCGGCGTTGGGGCTGTCGCTGATGTTGTCGGCGCCGTCGAACGTCGATGCCGCAAAACCGATCGTGCTCGCCGAGCAGGGCAGCTTTGCAATCGGCGGCTCGACCGTCAAGCACTCGGGAGTGTTCTCGACGAAAAATTTCTTGTCGCCCGAAGGTCAGAAGGCGTACGGCGATCATGCTTACGTTTTCTATCAGATTCCGACCAAGGCGAAGCGCTTGCCGTTGATCTTCCAACATGGCGGCGCGCAATCGAAACGCACGTGGGAGACGACGCCCGACGGTCGCGAGGGATTTCAAAACTTATTCTTGCGCAAGGGCTACGGCGTTTATCTGGTCGACCAGCCGCGGACCGGTGAGGCGGGCTTGTCGACGGAAGCGGCGGGCGATGCAAATCCGTGGGCGGGCAATCCTCTCTACGCCGATAAAACTTTATTCATGCTCTCGCGCGTGGGACTGTTCGACGGCGACGAGCCGAAGGTCTTTGAGAACTCCGCCTTCCCGCGCGACGCCGAATCGATCAATCAGTTTCAACGGTCGTGGACGTGCTACACCGGCGAGCTCGACAATGACATCAACGCCGACGCGCTTGCCGCCCTCTTCGACAGAGTCGGACCGTCGATCCTCGTGACGCATTCAATGGGCGGGACGATCGGTTGGCGGACGCCGTTTAGGACGAACAACGTCAAAGCGATCGTGGCATTCGAGCCGGGCGGGACGCCGTTTCTGTTCCCCGAAGGCGAGGTGCCCGAGGCAGAACGCGCGACGTTCCCGTTGTTGGGGGCGAGTGCTCAAGCGGTACCTCTCGAAGATTTCATGAAGCTGACGAAGATACCGATTGTGCTCTACTACGGCGACAACATCAAAAAATCCGATGAGCTGATCGGTCCCGATAAGTGGTACACCGAGCTTGACATGGCGAAGAAGTTTGTGGCGGCTGTCAATCGACACGGCGGCGATGCTACACTCGTCGAACTGCCGAAGATCGGAATCAAAGGCAATACGCATTTCTTAATGGCGGATCAAAACAATCAGGAGCTTGCCGATCTGATGGCGGCATGGCTGCACTCGAAAGGACTTGATAAGTGATGAATGTGTTTGAGAGGCTCCGCGCGGGCGAGCATTTTCATGTGCTCGACAACGAGGATTATCGTCGAGAGGCGCATGGCGAGTTCAATCGTTGTCGGCATCTGTGCTGGCAGATCAATTCGACCGATCCCGACGATCAAGAGCGGATCGTTGAGCTCGAACGCGAACTGTTCAACGGTCGATTGGAGCAGGGAACGTTCTTGACGCCGCCGTTTCAGATCGATGCGGCGTGTCGAGTGTTCCTCGGCAAGAATGTGTTCGCCAACCATGGCTTAACGGTGATGTCGGTCGGCACGATCACCATCGAAGACGGAGTGATGCTCGGTCCCGAGGTCGGCATGTTCACGGTCAATCACGAGCCGAAAAACATTCGCGTGATCATGACCAAGGAGATCGTGATCAAGAAGAATGCATGGATCGGAGCGCGAGTGAACATCTTGCCGGGCGTGACGATAGGCGAGAACGCGATCGTCGGCACGGGCTCGATCGTGACGAAGGACATTCCCGATAATGCGATCGCAGTCGGCAACCCCGCGCGGATCATCAAGACGATCGACTGAGGAGGAATGAGCATGGCAAAAACTTTGATCGCGTACTACTCTCGTCGCGGACAGAATTACGTCAACGGCGACATCAAAAATCTTGCGCGCGGAAACACAGAACTGATCGCCGAGATGATCCAAAAGCATGTCGGCGGCGATCTGTTTGAGATCGAAACGGTTGAGGAATATCCGATCGATTACACCGAATGCACACTCGTTGCCAAGGACGAGCTCCGTCGCAAGGCGCGCCCCGCTCTCAAAAATTATCTCGACGACATCAGCGATTACGATGTGATCTATGTCGGTTATCCGTGCTGGTGGGGCTTGCCGCCGATGGCAGTCTTCACGTTCCTCGAGCACTGCGATTGGAGCGGGAAGATCATTCGTCCGTTCAGCACGCATGAGGGATCGGGGCTCGGCGGCTCGATCAGTCAGATCAAGAAAGCCTGCCCCGGCGCAACGGTCAAGGCAGGCTTGGCGATCCACGGCGCCGACGCCGCTCGTTCGGAATCCGCGGTCGTCGATTGGCTCAATCAAAACCTTTGAGGAGGATCAACAATGAAGTACGTAAAATTCGGCAGCACCGGCATGGACGTGTCGCACATCTGTTTGGGAATGATGAGCTTCGGCAAGCCCGGCAAGGAGAACGGGGTATTTCCTTGGGCGAAGGACTACGACGACGCCAAGCCGCTCTTCAAACGCGCGATCGAGCTCGGGATCAATTACTTCGACACCGCCAACGTCTATCAGATGGGCTCGAGC
>JAFUXN010000106.1 GCA_017477125.1 Selenomonadaceae bacterium | reverse complement strand
TCTCTGTCGCCATGAAAATTTTTATGCCGAGCAACAATCGTTGTGAGCCACAAAGAAAAGGGCGGCGCCCACTGAGCGGGGTTGCCGTCCTTCTCCGTCAGCATTAAAATTTTTTCGCCGAGAAGAAATCGGTGTGAGACCAAAGGAAAGGGCGGCGCCCTCTGCAAGGGGGTGCGGCGCCGCCCTTTATTTCAAAGGCGAGCCCCGCCCACGGGGGTTGCCGCCCTTCTCTGTCGCCATGAAAATTTTTATGCCGAGAAACAAACGGTGTGAGACAAAAGGAAAGGGCGGCGCCCTCTGCAAGGGGGTGCGGCGCCGCCCTTTTATTTTTCTCCAAACTGAATTTTATAGAGGTGAGAATACAGCCCGTCGAGTTTCAATAATTCCTCATGCGTGCCGCGCTCCACCACTTGCCCATGCTCGATCACAAAGATGCAATCCGCCCCGAAGATCGTCGACAACCGATGCGCTATCACAAACGACGTCCGCCCCATCATCAACTTGTCCAACGCCGCCTGCACGATCTTCTCCGACTCGGTGTCGAGCGCCGACGTCGCTTCGTCAAGGATAAGCACCTGCGGATCCTTCAATATCGCTCGAGCGATCGCTATGCGCTGCCTCTGCCCGCCGCTCAACGCCAGCCCTCGCTCGCCTATCACCGTCTGATATCCCTCCGGCATCTGCGTGATGAAGTCATGCGCATTCGCCGCCCGCGCCGCCTTGATCACCTCGTCGTCCGTCGCGTCCAATCGACCGTACCTTATATTCTCGATGATCGACGTGCTGAACAACAACGTCTCCTGCGGCACGATTCCTATCTGCGATCGCAACGAGTTGAGCGTCACGTCTCGAATGTCGGAGCCGTCGACCTCGATCACTCCGTCCGTCACATCGTAGAACCGCGGGATCAAATTCGCTATCGTCGACTTGCCCGCGCCCGACGGTCCCACGAACGCTATCATCTGCCCCGGCTCAACGTCGAACGACACATTTTCGAGCGCGTTATGCGTCCCGTCATACGAGAAGCTCACGCCCTTGAACGACACCCGCCCCGTCACCGGCGGCAATACCTTCGCATTCGGCTTGTCGTTCACCGCCTCTTCGAGATCGAGCACGTAGAAAATGCGATCGACCGCCGCCAATGCCTTCTGCATGCGTCCGTATATCCTCGACAGCCGTTTGACGGGATTCGCCAAGTTCACCGCGTACGTCAGGAACGCTACCAGCTCGCCCGCCGTCAGCACTCCGTTGACCACCTCATAGCCGCCGTACCACACCAGCACCGTCACCGCCAACGCCGCCAGGAACTCAACCGTCGGCGTGAGCAACGCATTAAGCTGCACATTCTTCATCATCGCTTGGAAGTTGAGCTCGTTTTGATTGCAGAACCGTTTGATCTCATAGTCCTCGCGCACGAACGACTTCACCACTCGTATCGACGAGATCGATTCCTGCAACAGCGAAGTGATCTGCGCCAGCCTCTCTTGTATGACCGTGCCGTTGGCTTTGATCTTGCGCCCGAACGTTCGCATCGACACCCCGACCAGCGGGATCGTGATCATCGTCAGCATCGACAGCTTCCAATCGAGATAAAACATCATGCCGATCGACCCGATCAGGATCGACGACTCGGTGAACAGCTCGATCAGATTGTCGACCAGCGCCGCTTGGATCGCCTCCACGTCGTTGGTGATGTAACTCATCGTCTCGCCCGTCTGATGCTTGTCGAAGTACGCCATCGGCATGCGTTGGAACTTGCGGAACATCACCTCGCGCACGTCGATGATCACACGTTGACCGATGTACGCGACCAGATACGATTGCCCGAAATAAAATATGCCTCGGAAGAAGAACACCACCACGATGCCGATCGCGATCATGTTGAGCAGTTCCATGTTCTTGTCGGCAAGCACCTGGTCAATCATGTCCTTGATGATCCAAGGGACGTAGAGGTTGGCGGCGGCTGCCATCACGATGCAAATGACGGCGAGCCCCAACCGCTTCAAATATGGTCTTATGTAATTGAGCAGACGTTTATAATTTTTCATCGGCACTCCAATGATTTTAAGAGTGAGCGGTGTTGAGAATGAGTTGAGCGGTACGACGAGCGGCGCCGGGAGCTCCGAGCTTATCGCATGCCGCCTTCAGTTCTTCGATGACAATCTGTCGATGCGACGAGCCCCTCAACAATCTCAACAGCTCCGTTGATATTCTAACAGGTTCGACCGCGTCTTGCAAAAGTTCGGGCTGAATTTTTTTGTTGAGCAGAATGTTGGGCAGGCTGAAATGATCGATGTGCACGAACCGTTTCGCGATCCAATAGTTGAGTCGCGCCATCTTGTAGAGCACCACGCACGGCATGCCGAGCAGCGCCGCCTCAAGGATCACCGTCCCGCTTGCCGCCGCCGCGCAATCCGCTATCGACATCAGATCATAACGGTGTTCGCCGATCAATTTGACTTCGACACCGCTCTTGACGATCGCCCGCGTCAACGCTTCTCTATCAACTCCGTCGGCGATCGGCAGGAAGAATTTTATATCGGATCGCTGCTCGACGATCAATCGCGCCGCGTCCAACATCGGCTCCAACAAAAATTTGATCTCCTGCCGTCGAGACCCGGGCATCAACAGGATCACATGCTCATCGCCCTCGACGCCGAAGAACTTCCGCGCGGAGTCCGCCGACATCGACGGTTTGACCGTATCGACCAGCGGGTTGCCGACGAATGTGATGTCCGCTCCCGCCTCCCGATACACTTCGACTTCGAACGGGAAGATCGCCGCGAACCGATCGGCTATCGCCGTGCAATTCTTCGCTCGCCCCTTGCGCCACGCCCATGCCGACGGCGGTATGTATGAGAACACTTTGATCCCGAGCTCCTTCGCTCGACGCGCCAGACGCCAATTGAAATCGGGATAATCGATCAGCACCAACAGATCGGGGCGTTCGCGTTTCATGCAATCGGTGAGCTCGTTGAGCAACCCGAAGATGCGCGGCAAATTTTTGAGCACCTCGAGCACGCCCATGATGCTGAAGTCCTTGCAATTGCGAACGAGCTTGACGCCCGCCGCCGACATTCGATCTCCTCCGAATCCGATCAGCTCAACCGTCGGCTCGAGTGCTGTTAATTCGCGGGCGATTGCCGCGCCGTGTATGTCGCCGGACACTTCTCCGGCTGAAATCATTATTTTCATCAGGCAAATAAAAAATGCGCCGGGCGCAAAAAATTTTAGTAACTCAAATGGCGGTAACGACTATGTCATGTTGATCGGCGAGGGCGATCACTTTGTCGCGCTCGACCAACAGAGTTTGATCGGCTTCGATTGCGAGCGCGCGAGCTCCGACCTCGATCATCTTCTCGATCGTCTGCAGCCCCACCGTCGGAACGTCGAACCGATTATCCTGCTGCGGCTTGCTCACCTTGATCACGACCGCGCCGCCGTTGGCAAGCCGTCCGCCTCTCAATATGCACTCGTCGGTGCCTTCGATCGCTTCGACCGCCATCACCGCTCTATTTTTAACCACGACCGTTTGACCGATATCGAGCCGCCCGATCTCCTTCGCGATCTTGAATCCGAACTCCATGTCGAGCCGCTCATCTTCCGTCGGCTCTCGATGAGCGATGTTGCCTTTCGGCGGCATCAACCGTTTGATGAGCGCGGTCTGATCGAACGTCTTGCAACCGATCTTCTCGAGCTCGCGCACGAACATCATCATAATCGTGTCGTCTTTGAGGTCGGGCAGCGTGATGATGAGCTCGAGGAACTTGACATCGGGCATCACCTTGCCGTTGAACAGCAGCTCCTTGGTGACCTTGCCGAGCATCGTGACCAAATGAATATCGTTGTCCTTGAGGTAGTCGAGAATCGATTGGACGTGCGCGATGCTGATATGTTGGAAGTCGACGGCGTAATCGGCGATGGCGGGATCGGTTTGATCGAGCAACGCGACCGCGCAGACTTCGTAGCCGGATTGGGAGGCGGCGCGAGCGTACTCAACGGGCAACTTGCCCGCGCCCGCCAACAATCCCAATTTCTCCAATGTGTTCACTCCTTCAATCGGGAGATCAATTTTCGTTGCCCCGCCTGTCGAACTCTATACCTTCAATTTGGTTCCAAAGGTTTACCTTTGAAGGGTGGGCGGGTGGGAAAAATTATTCTTCGGTGCGGCGCTCACGACAGATGCCGCGTTCGGCATTACGCAGGAATCGGAGGAAGTGCTCAACCTCTTCGCACGAATCAACTTCCTGCTCGATCACCGCAATCGCCTCCGCCAGGCTCAAGCCAGAGCGGTAGAGAATCTTATAAGCCTTCTTGATGTTGTGACGAGCCTCGAGCGGAATGCCCGCGCGCGAAATGCCGACGCTGTTGAGCCCGACGACCTTGGCGGGGTGACCGTCAACGATCGTATAGGGGACGACGTCCTGCACCAGCTTGGACATGCCGCCGACCATCGCATTGCGACCGATCTTGACGAACTGATGCACGCCCGCCATGCCTCCGATCACCACTCGATCTTCGACTATCGCATGCCCCGCGCAACTCGCCAAATTCGACATGATGACGTGATTGCCGAGCACGCAATTGTGAGCAACGTGAATGTACGCCATCAGCAGGCAATCGGAACCGACGCGCGTCTCATTGCCCTCGCCCGTCGCCCGATGAATCGTCGCGCCCTCTCGAATGACCGTTCGATCTCCTATGAAGGTGTAACTCTTCTCGCCTTTGAATTTCAAATCCTGCGGCTCCTCGCCGACGGAAGCAAATTGGAAAATCCTGCAACCGCTGCCGATCGAAGTCCAACCGTGGATAACGGCGTGCGGTCCGATCACCGAGCCCTCTCCGATCTCGACGTTCTCACCGATCACGCAGTACGGACCAATCTCAACGCCGTCGGCAATGCGGGCGCTCGGGGCAATCACGGCGCTTGAATGTATGTTGGCAGTCATTTTTCTTCCGGCTTCCACTATCATTGTGCTCAACTCCTCCGGCAAACTATCGGGGTGCCTCCCGTTCCTCGGGACTTTCGATCATAGAGTCCGTTTTGAGGAATTTTTTGTGCGTCCGATGTCAACCGACGTGAGATCAATTCGACCGTTGAAGAATGCTGCCGCCAATCCAAATTGCAAGATCAACTCATTATCTGCAAATCTCAAGCGATTGCTCGACGGATCACTTCTCATTCGGATCCTTGAGCGCAAAGGTGAAGTCCGCCGACGCCACCAGCACATCATCAACATATCCGTCGGTGTGCAGTCGACCGAACAAGCCATGAACTTTGGTGATCTCCGCCTTGGTGATCAATTGATCGCCCGGCACCACCGGCTTCTTGAATTTGATATTGTCCATGCCGCCGAACAACGGAACCAGACCGCGATACTTCTCCTCGTAGAGCAACGCGATGCCTCCCACTTGCGCCATCGCCTCGAGCAACAGCACGCCGGGCATGATCGGATTGTCGGGGAAGTGTCCGAGGAATTGCGGCTCATTCATCGTGATGTTCTTGAGCCCCGTCGCCGACTTGAACGGCTCGATCTCCAAGATGCGATCGACGAGCAACATCGGCGGGCGGTGCGGCAAAATTTTTTTGATCTCGTTGATGTCCAATTGCAATTTAATCATCCTTCCTGTCAATAAGCATTTTGGCGAGCTTGGCATTGAGCGCGTGCCCCGAGGCGGCGGCGATGATGTGTCCCTTGACGATTCCCGTCAACCGAAGGTCGCCAATCACGTCTAAAATTTTATGTCGAACGAGCTCGTCGGGGTAGAGCAGATCGTTGCGCCAACCGCTGTCGTTGTAGACGATCACATTTTCGAGCGAGCCGCCGAGCCCCAGCCCGAGCTTATGAAGTGCCTCGATCTCGTTCTCGTAAGCGATGGTTCGAGCGGGCGCGATCTCTCGAGCGTAGGTTTCCTTGTCGATGTCGACGTCGAAATACTGAACGCCGATCAACGGGTGGGGATTGACGGACGTGAAGCTGACTCTGAAACCGTCGTAGGGCAACGCGATGATGAAGCGGCGACCGTTGGCGGTTTGATCATCGACGCGATAAATTTTATCGACGATGAGTTCATGGCGTTGAGCATTTTGTTCAACGGTGCCGGCGATGTTGATGAGGTTGAAGAAATCGATCGCGCTGCCGTGCATGACGGGCGGCTCCTCTGCGTCGAGCTCGACGATGCAATTATCGATCTGATGAGCATGCAACGCGCTCAAGAGGTGCTCGACGGTGAAGACCTTGACGCCGTTCTGTTCGAGGGTGGTGGCGCGGACGGTGGCGGTGACGTTATCGGCGTTGGCGTTGATGGTCGGGTGCCCGTCGAGATCGGTACGAACGAAGGTGATGCCGGTATCGGGGTCGGCGGGCTTGAGGGACATGTTGACGTTGCGCCCCGAATGCAGTCCGACGCCGAAGCATGTCACCTCGCGCTTGACAGTAATTTGATTTGGCAAGGTTGATATCACTTCCTTTCAAATTGCATTATAAAGTCGTTGAGGATCGACGAGAATTTTGCCGCGCCGACGACATTGAGATGATCGCTGTCCTGAAAATCTTCGTCAGTGAGACCGGTGATCTGCCAACCATTGAAGAAAACAGCCGATTGATGCTTGCTCATAATTCCTCTCAGGATCACATTGAATTCGTCGATGATTTTCTTTGGATAGGTCTCGATGTAGCCCGCGGTGTTCGGCGGGAAGAACATGATTGGTCGAATGTTATGAGCCTCGCACAGTGTCAGATAATCATCGAGGATTTTTTTATTCTCCTCTATCGTTTTGGGGTAAAGTTTTTCGCTCCAACCTTCCGCTCTCTTGCGGATCGCAAACTTCCCTTCGGCGGTGAGCTTATTAGCTCTCTTGCACCCGTGAGCGTCGTTGATGTTGATCGGTGTCGGCTTGAGGAATCCTCCATTGAGAAACTCAGGCTTAAACATTGAACCGTACTCATCTGCTGACATGCCCAAATTGTGCACGTCGCGGAGAGCAAGGAACCATTGTATCATTCGGTAGCCTTCGGAGGCAGAGCGTGAGACATCATATCTGAAACTGAACGGTGCGAGTCCGATCAATGCATAGCAAATACCCCCCCCCCATAGCAATGATCTGCTGAGCGATCTTGTAATCGAAGTAGAGGTCTTGACTGTCGTACGCAAAGCTGATGGTCGGGAGTTGGAACTTGCTTATGTCAATAGCATGATAAGTGTGGGAGACGCCGGTGACAAACATTTTGTAACGGGTGATGTGTTGCTTGTAATGAATCAGCAACTTGGTTATTGTATCGACGCAAATTGGGGCATTGAGATTGATCAGTGTCAGTATCTTATCGTTCGGAACGGAGAACCTTGACAGCTCCTCCATGACTTTGCCGTGCATCAATCCGTCCGTAGCGTCGATCACCTTGTCAAAGTAAAAATCCTCGAGACAATCCTTGAGACGATAGTATGGCATGACGGGGACATTTGCCCTACCAAATTTAGAGACAAGCACTTTAGTCGGTTCGGGAGCATCGGTCACGAATGCACATATATCTAACGCCGGGTTCGTCACCGACAAATACACTCCGACGTAATTTGCCAACGTGATTACCAACACTCTCACTAAGCATCACTCCGTTCATTTTACATATCTTTTTTGAGCTGCGCAATCTCCTCGGGCTCGAACTCCTCACGCATCGACTTCCAACGATCGTGCAACCAAAACCATTGCTCGGGATATTCTCTGATGTGCCGCTCGATCATCGTCGCCAGCTCCTGCGTCGTCCGTTGAAGATCGCCGCGCTTGTCCTTCGTCTTCTCAACAAAGATCGGCGGGTACACTATCAACTTATGCCGTCGATCCTCCGTTCGATGCATGAACGCCGGGAAGATCGGCACGCCCCTGAACCTCGACATCGACGCCGCTCCCGGCATGAAATTCGTCGGCTCGTCGAAGAACTTAACCACCACGCCGTCATGCCGACCGGTGTCCTGATCCATGATCAATCCGATGAACCAACCTTCGGCGAGCATCTGAAACATCTCCCGCACGCCCGTCTTATACGTGATGTGCATGCCAATCAGCGTTCGATACTCGTTGATGAATCGATCCATGCCACCGGATTTCTGCTTCTTCGCCACGCCTACAAGGCTGATCCCGCATTGCGCGAACGCTCCGCCCATCAGCTCCCAATTGTCCGAGTGGCACGTCGCTATCACCGCGCCCTTGCCCTGCCGTTCGCTCGATTGTATGTAATCCGTCAGATAGTGCAGCCCTTCGATCTCAACATGCTCTTTCATCGTCGAGCGCAACTGCGGGAACCTCAACACTTCGATCAGCACTTGACCGTATTGAAGGGCGGCGGCTTTCGAAATTTGTTCGGCGCGTTGAGCATCGACGTGGAGGCAACGCATGATGTTCTCTCGAGATAATTTTTTGCGTCGGCTCGGAACAAACACCCATGCGATCGCGGCAAGCACGTCGGCAAACCACAAACACAATCGCCATGGCAGGAGGCAGATCAATCGGCTCATCAATCGGGCGAAGTGGTATGACAAACTCGCGCCCTCCTCGGAAAAAATTTTGCTTATGATATCACAGTTCGACGCAATTGACAACCGATCGTCGATAATGGATAATGATCAAAAATCTAATCCGAGGTGCACCCTTGAGACGCGAAATTTTTTTGACCGTAATGCTCCTGACATACATCGTCATTCAATTGATCCTCCGTGCGTCGATCGTCGTGACCTCCAACGATCTGCTCGACTCTCAATCGTTGCTCCCGACCTTCGCGCTCGGGCTCGCCTTCGATCTCGTCGCAGGATTATTTTTCATCGCGCCCGTCGCGCTGCTCTCTCTGACAAAATCGCGTCGGCTGATCTTGAGCGCGACGTTCGCCTTCGACTTCATCATCATCATCATCGCCGTCGCTCAATTCCTCTTCTGGCAGGAGTTCCACACCAACTTCAATTTCATCGCCGTCGATTATCTCATCTACACTCACGAGATGCTCGGCAACATCGCTCAATCGTACAACGTCCCGCTCCTGCTCATCGCCGCCACTCTTGCCGCCGTCGCCGTCTTCAACCTCCAAAAAATTTTCCTCAAGCCCTTTCGTTCGATCGATCTCAAAGGAAAGTTGAGCGGAGCCGCCGCGATCATTACGGTGCCGCTCGTTTTGGCTTTGATCGTTCAATCCGATTGGCGAGAGAAGATCAGCGACAATCGTCATAACGTCGAGCTGACGGGCAACGGCGCTTATGAATTTGTTCGAGCGTTCTTCGCCAACGAGCTTGACTATCAAACTTTCTACGTCACTCGCGACAACGCCGACGTCATTCAACGATTGAGATCGCTTTTGACGGCGGACAACGCGACTTTTCTCAACGACGAGGACATCACTCGACGGATTGACAATCGGAACGAACTGACGGCGGTCAAGCCCAACGTGATCATGATCACCGTCGAGAGCCTCAATGCGGACTTCACGGGCGCGTTTGGCAACGGCGATCTCACTCCTCGGCTCGACGAGATTGCGGCTCGTTCATTCTGCTTTGGTCGAATGTATGCGACGGGCACTCGAACGGTGCGCGGGCTGGAGGCGTTGAGCCTGTCCTTGCCGCCGACGCCGGGTCAATCGATCCTCCGTCGGAAGGACAATGCCGACATGGCGACGCTCGGCTCGATCTTCCGCGCGGAGGGTTACGCGACCGATTTTCTTTATGGCGGCTACGGCTATTTTGATAATATGAATGAGTTCTTCGGCGGCAACGGCTACGAGATCAAGGATCGGACGACGATCCCCGACGATGAGATTTTCCACGAAACGATCTGGGGCGTCGCCGACGAAATTTTGTTCAGCCAAGTGCTCCGCTCGATGGACGATCACTTTGAGCGTGGGGAGCGGGCGTTCGAAATGGTGATGACGACGTCGAATCATCGACCGTTTCAATTTCCCGAAGGTCGGATCGACATGGAGGAGGGCACTCGTCCTGCGGCGGTTCGATATACGGATTGGGCGATCGGAGATTTCATTGAGCGGGCGTCGTCTCGACCGTGGTTCGACGAGACGGTGTTCGTGATCGTGGCGGATCATCAGGCGTTGGCGGCGGGCAAGACGACGTTGCCGGTCAACTGCTATCATATCCCGTGCATGATCTACGCGCCGAAGTTGATTGCGTCGGGACGCTCCGACCGATTGATCAGTCAAATGGATTTGCCTCCGACGTTGCTGGGAATGTTGGGCGTGTCGTACGAATCGAAGTTCATGGGGCGGGACATCTTCCGCGCGGATCGATCGATGGCGTTCATCTCGACGTATCAGATGTTGGGGCTGATCGAGGGCGACACTCTGATCGTGTTGACGCCCGATAAAAAAATCGCCGCGTATCGCATCGACGATTGGGGTTCGAGCGAGTACACAGCGATTGAGTCGTCAGCAGAGCAGATTGCCGACGCCGTTGCCTACTATCAGGGCGCAAGTTATCTCTACAAGAGCGGGCGGCTCAAACTGTTCAATGGAGGGTGATATTATGGGGATCATTGGTAAGATGTTGCATAACAGCATTGATTTTGGAGGCAGAGTTGCCGACGCGGTGGGCGATGCTTTCAATCGAACGGGTGAGGATATCGGCGAATCTGCCGCGCAAGCTGCTCTTGCCATGAAGATCAGCGTGGTCGACAATGAGATCAAAGAGTGCTATGAGGAAATTGGTCGTCGCATCGTGCTTCACATCAGGCAAACTCGAAGTTCACCCACAATGGAAGTTTTCGGTGAACCGCTCCGCGCAGCTATGGCTAAAATAGTTTACAAAGAGCAATTGGAAAGTGAACTTGCCGAGCGCGAACGTCTGGACGCATTGTTATCCGGACCGCTCAGAGACATGAAATTACAACTTGATCGGGCACTTGCATCGGGAGTTATCACGCAACAAGAATACGATACAAAACTGTTGAATGCCGCGCGAACCGGCTCGTTTGGAGGTTGATGCTTGAGACTTAAAGAGTGATCTCCACGCCGCGATCGAGCCCCGCGAAGTTGACCAAGAAATCTTCGACGCGCCCCTTCGCGCGCTCCAAATATTTTTCAAACCGATCGATCGGCAGCTCGTCGGCGTCGCTCGGATAGAAATTCAACGCACGCCACTTGGTCGTGATCGGATAAGTGATCGCCGACATCTCATCGGGATCGATGAACGGCACCGACAGTTTGAGCTCCCACGGCTCCTCAACCGAGGAGATTTCACCCACCAGATAAACGTACGCGTGATCGTTGTCGACGGGCTTGCACATCAACTGCACTCGATAAACGTTCCGCCGATCGGTGTGGTAGATCGTGTCAAGCAGCAGCTTCCGAGGGCGATGCACATTGGTCAGCACATCGCGCAATTTGAATTCGTCGATGCGAATGATATGATGCGTTGAAGGCGGAGGAGTCTCGACCCGAACGGCGTTGGCAATCAATCTTCTCATGATGAGTCCCTGCCAATGCTTTGCCTCGTCGGCGTCCTCAAATTTCGGGTCGTTGATCTCGTCGAAAGGGATCGTCAATTGCGCGCCGCGAACGCTGAGCGTCACGTTGCCGTCGGCGTCGCTGCGGATTTTGTGTTCGGGGAACTCATCGAGGTAAATATACATCATCTCGATAAAACCGTGCAGTCGCTCGAATTTCGGATCGGTCGTGAATTTTGCGATCGACACGTGCGCCCACTCGTAGAGCTCCATATCGAGCACGTGCGAGTAGTTGAGCACCTTGCCGTCGTCAGTGACGAATTCGAGCCCGCTGTATCGATACAGTTTCGAGCAATCGTAATCAAGAGCGTCGTTGAAGCAGTGAATGTAGTACAATTGCCCGCGCGCGAAGCCGTTGCGATCGAAGAACGACAGTTGCTCCCACAATCGGGCGCGTCGAGCGATCAGTTTGACCTTGACGTCGAGGAACTCGCGCAGGGAGCAATCGGTTCCGATCATTTTTGCAAGCTCGATGATGATGTCTTCGACGGAGCGCAGATAATCTATCATCTCCGCGCGGAGATCGGCAGGAAAATCTTCGTCGCGGATCACTTCGTAATCGCGCAGCCTCAAAACGATCTCCCGATTCCCATATTGATATTCGAGGCGGATATAAACATTGCCGTCGCTATCGAAGGCGGACGTTTTATTTTCACCAAATAACTCGTCGATTGAGATTTCAATCCTGTCGTCCTCGTCAATGAATCGATCGATCAACCTCGTCAACATGCACTCGGAACCTTCGAGCCCATTCTCGCGACGATCGTCGTCGTCCTGCTCATTGAAATTCTTCATCCGTACCACCTCGGTTTGCTCGTCCGCTCGTATTCGGACATGTACAGTCTGAGCTCAATGCCGACTGTCGATTTATCATAGCGGAACACCGATTCAACATCGCAGTCCTCGGGCAACTTCGACTTGAGCCGCTCGTAAATTTTTTTCGCCTCGGCGTTGTCTCGATCGTAACCGTTGCATTCAAATTCGATATAAATCTGTTTGATGTTGCGAAGTCGAGCGTCGAGCGCGTCAAGCTCGTCGGGCGTGATGATCTCGAATGTCGCCGTCTTCATGTCCAATCCGATCGGATCGAAAAAATCTTCCCGCCCGATCTCAAACCGATTGATGTCTTGCACGAGCGCCTCCCGATCCTCCGGCTTGACTTTGATCGTCACGTCCGCCCACTCCGACTCAACGAACGTCTCCGTCGGGATGAACACCACGAACGGACGCGAATATCGAACCTTGGCAATGTCCTCCGCCTTTGCAAAGTTTGCATCGTCAAACTCGATGATCAGACAGTGCGCGTCGTAATCATCGACCACGCGCTTGATGTCCGACGGCGTGTTGATATCGTTCAAGTCCTCATAGGCAATGCACTCGCACATCTTACCAATGTAATGTTCCTTGCCAACGCCGAGCACCTTCACGCTGAACTTAGTTTCGAGATCGATCGGGTGCGGCGTTTCGAGCGTGACGCCTTCGAGCTCGAGCCGATCGCCGGCATATTGCAAGGCGTTGTTTGACAGCCCGTCGATATCATAAGTGAAGTATTGAGAGCTCTTCAACAGTTCGAGCAGTCGATCGTCGCGATTGAAGGCATCGGTCATCGCCCGCAACAACGTATGAATGACGGCGGCTTGATTGTGGTGGTAGGGAATGACGGTCACGGTGTCGGGATCGCGAAGGAGATAATGTTTGACGTGGAGCGCGGACTTCTCTCGGAGCATCGCGACGCTCAACTTGACGTCGACGTTTTTTCCTGCTCAGATCGTCGGTGTTGAGGAACTCGATCACGTCACGGTCGGCGATCAATTTAACTTTTTTCATCGATAAGATACTCCAATGCCGGCTTATATTTTTTCTCGACGCGCTCCCGATCGGCGTCCGTGATCTTCGGCAGTCGCGTCAAATCCATGTTGTGTTTGAGGTCGGCGATCTTCACTCGACGCGCCAGATCATTTCCTTTGATCGCTCGAACATAATCAATGTATGGAACGGCGGCGTCGTGCGTCAACAACTTCAGCGCCGTCAATTCCTCCGCCGTCAATAAATCTTTCAAGTCGTCGAAGGTGAGCGCGGTATCTTCGATCGTATCGTGCAACAGCGCAACGATCATCGCCGATTCGTCGTCGCCGACGCTTGCCGCCACCGCCAGCGGGTGATTGATGTACGGCTCGCCCGCCTTGTCGAGCTGACCATCGTGAGCACGCTTCGCCAGTTCGCGCGCCGCTTCGATACGATCGCTCATGACTTCTTCACTCCGAACACACGATTGAACGCCCGATAATTGTCGTCGTTCTGATTGGGCGGGCAGTAGACGGCGAAGACGATCTCCTTGAAAACGCCATCGAAGTCCGAGAGAATTTTTTTGTAGGCGTCGGCGACCACCGACGGATTATTTCTGAACGCGCCGCAACCGAACGCTCCGAGTATCAGAATGTCGATGTCGTGATGAGCGGCGATGGTCAAAATGTGTTCGCCGCGCTTGACGTGAATATCGAAGAGCTCGGCATCGGACACTTTGATCGGTTTCTCATCGCCGGGATCGAATTTATTGTTGGGACGTTCGCGGAGCTTGGGCGCGGCGCACGTCAACACGTCGACCTTGAGCCATTGATCATCGGTCAAACGTTCGGGGCGACCGATATCGGATTTGATCACGACAATGTCGGGCGAGTAGATGCAACGGTCGGTGTAGCGGACGTCGTGACGCTTGCGATGGTAGCTGTAGAAGGGCGCGACAAACTTCTCATTACTGATGACGGCGTAGAGGGTCGAGCACCGACAAAGCGCCTCCTCTTGAGCGCGACTGCCTTTGAGCACTCCGCCGCCGGGGTTGACCGCCGACGCAAAGTTGAGCACTCCGATCCGCGCGGAGGGATCGCGTTGGGCATGGTAGCGAGCGGTTTGGAAAGTGCGATAACGGCTGACATAGACGGCAGTGTGATCGAAACGATTGCGCTCGAACGCGGGGTAATCGTCCTCGACGTAGACTTTCGAGCCATCGATCGACTTTTGGATCGACTGTTGGAGATCGGCATCTGCTTTATAAAATTTCTCGGTGTCGAAAAAAATATCGGCGAGCTCGTCGCGGCTCGGCATTCCGATCTTGTCATTCATGATTTTGCCTCCCAATCCGGTATTGAATCAATCCGATCGCGCGCGCCAACAGCAGCCGCCGTTGAATGAGCTGTTTCTGACGTCTGTTCGCTCGATCGTTGTAATCGCCGACCAAATTCAACGCTTTGACGCAAACTGCTTCAGCGTCGAGCTCCTCATCGTCGTCGTTTTGGACTTCAGAGCGCTCGGCGGCTTCCTCGACCTTCCGGTGTTCCTCCTGCGCCTTCATCTCCTTGAACCAATCGGGGAAGATATCATCGACAGGCACCGTCTCCAGCGTTCCTTCCTCAAGCTGATTGATCTGATCCGCCAAGTCGTCAACGAAATCCTCTTTGTCCTCGTCGGCGAACCCAAACCACGACGCCTCAAACATCACATCAACCATCAACTCATAAATATTTTGTTGAGTGTACTCGTCATCGGACACGAAATAACCCATGATCTCCGATTGCGGATCGAGATCGTAACCGTAATTGGTTGCGTCTTCGCCCTGCTCGAGCAAATCCTCAAGGTTCACGTAAGGGAAACACGCTTCGGGCTTGCACTCCGACAGATCGAAAATTCGTTTATAAGCGTAGAGCAAGCCATGAATGCCGTCCGTCGGCGGAGTGATCTTCAAACGACGCAACCGATCGAGATACGCGCCGTAAAATTCTCTGCCGTGATCGCGTTCCTGTCTGATCGTCTTGTAATGACCCTTCGACTCCTCGTCGCGATAATAGTCGAGAATGTCATACCGCACGCGGTACAGATAAGCGTCGATCAGCCGCTCCCGATCGAGTTCCCGCAAATGCTGTTGCACTGTCTTCAACATCAATCACTCCTCACGACGCAAATTCTTTTGGATCAATCGCAATTGCGTTTTGTTCGATCGAGTGTTGTATCGATTGACCATATCGCTCGCCCGACGCCACACTTCTTCAAACTCCCGATCGACTTCCCGATCGAGCGCGGGCTCGTCGTCGTCGGTCGGCTTTTGATCGCACATCACCGCGACCGCCAGATCGTAGAGATGATTTTGAGTGTACCGATCATCGGACACAAGAAAGCCCATGATCTGTTCTTGACTGCAGAGTTTGTAGGAGTAATTTTCGGCGGCGTCGCCGAGCTCGAGCACTTCATCGAGATGCACGAACTCACAATAAGGCTCGGTTTCGTAATCAAGCGCGTCGGTGATCCGATCGTAGAGGTAAAGCAATCCGACCTTGCCGTCGTCGAGCGGAGCCGTTTCCAAACTCCTCAACCGATCGACGTACTCTCCGATATTCTTCACCGTGCGCCGATAAATTTCTTCGAGCGTCAGATCGGCGATATCGGATTGCTCAACATTGCAATACGCCTCAACAATCCGCTCGCGAATACGATATTCGTAATCCTCAATCAGCCGCTCCCGATCCAGCTCGCGCAAGTGCTCTTGAATTGTTTTCAACGACGCCGCCTCCAATCAAATTCGATCAGGCAATCTTATCCAAATCCGCGCGGAGCTTCTGACGCATGAGTTCCTTGCGCGCGGCGATGAACTCTGCAAAATGCTTGGGCTCGAGGTCAACGTTCTTCGGAATGTAATTGACCGTCATGTAATCGAGCTTGCCCGCCTCGTTGCCGACAAATTCATCGTTGAGCCACGCGATGAACGGCTTTTTGCCCTTCGATTGATTGAGCGTGCCGCGCAACAGCTGAAGGTTGGCGATCGATTGCACGCCGTCCTCGTCCGTCAAAGCCTGCGGGTGAATGTGATCGATATGAAATTCTTCCGTCTTCAGATTGATGTAATCTTGAATTAGCGACAGTGCTGGAATGACCGATCTGTATTTGAATTGCACATCGAGAATGCTGTCGATGATCGACTGCTTAATCTCGTCGGCGTTGATGTTGGCGAGCTCCGGCGCGCACATTTTCAACAGCG
Organism: Selenomonadaceae bacterium; assembly: GCA_017477125.1. GTDB lineage: Bacteria > Bacillota > Negativicutes > Selenomonadales > Selenomonadaceae > Quinella. The sequence goes on along the minus strand of JAFUXN010000106.1, from coordinate 6,971 downwards.
GGAACTCGGCTCCGGCATTTTCTTTCAACACGTGACGGAGTGCCGAAAGTGTGCTGTCGTTTGAATAGCCGAACATGCCGCTGACATTCGCGTAGACAAACCACTCGCGAATGCGCTTCCAATCGTTGGCGTACAGTTTATTGTCGCGAGACAAAATCTTACTGTCATTGCCTTTCTGCAGAATGTAGTATGCGATCGGGATCAGTGAGTTGTTTGAGCCGAAGTGATTGCCGTTGAATCCGAACGAATCAATCAGCTTGACGGTCAGGCGAATCGCCTCGAGGAACTCGTCCCAGCGAGCGTCGACAATGCCCATGATATTTTTATTGAAGCTGGCGGTTTTGAAACGAATGTTGCCGTCGGCGAGGAATAAAAATGCCTTCAAAATCATGTCTTTGTCGAGCCAGAAATTGTTTTCGCCGCCGATGTTATTGACTTTACCGAGAAAATCGTTGATCTCATCGCGAACATTGTGTTTGCCGTGCAGATTGGTCGTGACAAACGACAGCATCAAATCGGACGGTTTAAGTACCGTGCCGCCGTTGTTCACGCGAATAAAAATGTTCAGCGCGCTGTCCAAATCCGCGCTCCCGACCAGATAATAATGCATTGTCTCATCTTTATTGATGCGTTCATAAAGCGTGCTCAAAATCTCCGACGCTGTTTCGTTATCAGCCAATTTTTCTCGTTGCAACAATTTAATCACGCCGAAGTTTGTCGACATTTCCGGTTTGAGAATGTCGCCGACGAGGAACCAATGATGAGCTTCATCGCGTTGATTTGCTTCGTCATCCGTCAGAAACTTGAATTCGTATTCGACGCCTTCAATATCCTCGGGCACATCATTCTTAAGCAGATTGAGATAAAGCCGCTTCTCCTTATAAGCGTCCGGGTTATCCCAACGAAAATATTTACGCTTTGCGGCATACGAGCCTTTCAATCCGATGTAGAGCGAATTCATACGTTGCTGACCGTCGAGCACCGCGTCGATCGCATGTCCGATGCCGTCGAGTTTTGCCTCGTCATTGTGACGTTTATTCAGCTCGTGATAATCGCGAAGAAACTCGTAGAAGGTGAAGTCGCCGAACTTCTCTTTCGGAACCTGCCAGAACAGAAACGATCCGATCGGGAATTGCCGCATCAGACTGTCGAACAGCCGCTCGATCTGAATCGGCTTCCAAACGAATTCGCGTTGCAACGAAGGCAGAAAATATTTTTTCGTGCTTTCGAGACCTCCGACTCCGTCAATGCCGTCGATCAATTCCTTGACCGTGATCACGTCGTGCTTGTGATGCACCTCTGCTGTTGCCATTTATCAATCACTCCTCTATTGATTTTGTTCCAATCGGAAACCGATCGGACTCTCGAAATTCATTGTTCGGGATCAACGTGAGCGTCTCGCCGTCGAGCGCAACGAAGTCCGTCACATGATCATAGAGTTCCGTGATATCATATTCACCGTAAACGCCCGCAGAATATCGGCTGTAAGTCTTCGGTTTCCAAATTTCGAGCGGAGTGCCGTCCCAAATGTTTTTTGATCACCGGCTGAAACAGTAACGCATTCGGAAATTCGGCGCGACGGTGACTCTCGAAATGTCGCCCGCCAAATTCGTACAACGTATTGGTACTCATCATTGATCACCTCAAATCTCAAACGCCCGAATTTCGTCCGCCGTAATCTCGTAGCCCGCCATGTAAATCCCGCGCCCCCGACACTTATCGAACAGCCTGCGATTCCGCTCGAAGACGAACCGATCCCACTTGTCGCTCAACAATACGATCGTGCGCTTATGCCAATTCTGCATCGAAATTTGCCCTACGTGCCTGTCGATGACGTCATACAGCACATGCTCGAGCGAATCTTCGCCCCGACAGATCGCCAACAGCCTCGGAAATAATTCTTCCGTGTCGAATTGCATCGGGTAAGCATTGAACCACGGCACCGGCTCTGTCTTACGTTCGGGTCTCTTCCGATCGATCGCCTCCGCATTCGGCACGAGGAACGGATTTTGTTCGAGCAACTCAAGCGCGTTCGTTTCGATCAATCGATCAAGCGCCTCAAGCGGCGATTTCTTGAATTTCGACAGCGCTTTTTCGATCGTGATCGTGAAGTAGAAATCCTCCCAACCGCTCAGACTCAACCACTCCGCGCGGAACTCTTCAATCATCTCGTCAATCGACGGATCATTATACGGCACGCTTTTTAACCAATCGGCAACGTCCTCCGCGAGACGAGCTATGTAACACGTCCACATATGCCCCATGTCGGGCGACGGCAGACGCGCGAACATGTGTCTGAAGTTGAAATCCCGATTGAGCGCCTCGTCGATATCACTCATCGTCAGAGTCACCTCTCAATCGCATTGAAGAACGACGCCGAAATTTCGTCGAGCAACGCCTTATTCCTCAACACGTCAATCCAATCGGCAGGGATATCGTCAATGCCGTAGGCAATGCCTCCGAGACCGCCCGCGATCGCCGCAACCGTATCGGTGTCGCCGCCGAGATTGACTGCCTTCAACGCCAGCGACCGATAATCCGTCGTGTTGAGCAGACACCAGATCGCCGCCTCAAGACTGTCGACCACATAACCGCTGCTCTCGATCCGATCCTCGTCGAGCGAACCGAATTGCGGATCGAACAGCCGAGCATACGTCTTCATTTCGTCGGGGAATTTTTGACTGTAATATTTTTCCGCGCGGATCAAGCCGTCGGCAACCGCACGATCGATCGGCTTGCCGTCCAACAGTTGAGCCCCGATCAAACAGTAAATGCCGCACGCCATTTGGCTCCGCGCATGCGCATGCGTCAACGCCGACACATCATGGATCGCGTCCATCGATTGATCGCTCAACTCCGCGCCGTCGATCGAATAACAGTACATCGCTATCGGCACGATCCTCATCAACGAGCCGTTGCCGTTCGAGTGCGGGCTCGTCAAGCCGCAATCGTTGACCGCCGCCCCGTCAAGATAATGCTCAATCGCCGTCGCCGTCGTGTTGCCCACGTCGAACGTGTGATTGCCCGCCGTGAACTCGTCGTTCTCAAACCACTCGACAAAGTTGTTCATGATGTCGTCGAGATCGAGCGCCTTGAGCCGACCAATACTCTCCATCGTGGCGAGCGCCATGCTCGTGTCATCGGACCACGTGCCCGCCGGTTGATCCCACACGCCGCCGCTCCTCATGCCCTCGACGGGATTTTGGCGAAGTCTCGCGCGGCTCGTAAATTCGACGGGAACGCCCAACGCGTCCGCCGTCGCCAACCCGTACACCATCGACCGCACCGTTTTCAATTCGATCATTGCAATTCCCTCCGCAATCAATTCAAGGTAAACGTTTCCACGGCTTTTCGATCAACTCGCGACGCCGTTCCCAACGCTTGACGTCTTTATCGCGCCCGAGCTCCTTCAACAATTCGATTGCCACGTCCGCCTGCCGGAGATTCCAATCCTGCACGTCCGAGTCCTCACCGTTGTCGATGTTGTCGCTCAGACTTTCGACCTTTTTGAGCAGAATGCGCTCATAAATTTTTTGTGCAAGTTTCGGCTCACCGAAGGCGATCAATATCCGTTTGAGTTTGCGAGCCGACACGACCGACAAGATATCATCGCTTTTCGACAATCGTTCGAGCTCGTCAAGCTCGTCAAAGATCGTACGTCGAAGTTCTTCGTGCTCCGACAGTTGATCAACATTGAGAAGTGCGTCCGCATAATTGAGCACCGGCGTCGATTCACTGAACAGAGAATCGGGGATCGGATATTTTTTCGACAGCTCATAATCGAGCCGCGTAACTTTCAATTGATCCACGCCGCTCCAATCGTCGAGCTCATTGCAGGATCTGACGATGATCTTCAACGCATGGAACAGTAACTTTTCTGTTTCGCTTGACGCCTCTGCATTCGACAGAGCATCATACGCTGCCAACGCATATTTTTTGGCGTCGGCATAAATCCGTCCGTCGATGTCGAGTTGCGCGTACTCGACCGAAAGAAATGCATACTCGAATCCGCGCGGCTCATCTTCGATCTCCTCGAGCAATTCTTTGAGCACCGAATACATTTCGCCCGCATAGCCGTACACTCCGAGCTCGTCGAAATCGGCAACAGCTTGTTTTTTAGCCCGATTATATTTCTCTATCACATCACTCAACGCACCCGCCTCCGATCATTCCGTCGGCTCGCAATCAATTCGCGATACGCCGTCCACCATTTGAGATCATCTTCGCGCCCGAGTTCCTTGAGCAGTTCGATCACCTCGTCTGCCCGGGACAAATTCCACCCGTTTGATCTTATGCGCAAACATAACTCCGTCATGGCAACGCGTCAGCTTCAGGCAGTTGTTGACGATGAACTTCTGCAGCTCCTCATGCTCCGACAGTTGATCGGCGGCAAGAAGAGCGTCCGCATATTCGACCGCCGCCTCAATCAATGCTAAATTATCGATACGAAATTCCGGAAACAGCTCACAATTGAGCCGCGTGATCTTCAATCGATCGACACCGCTCCAATCATTGAGCTCATTGCACGCGTCGACGACGATATCAGCCGCCTCATTCAATCGTTGATCAACTTCATCGGACGTCGGCAGAGTCGACAGCAGATCGATCGCCGCCGCTCCGTACTCCTTCACCCGCGCATAATCTTTCAAGTTCCGATCAAACGTCGCGTGCTCGAGCAGAAAAAATGCGTATTCATATCCGCGCGGCTCATTTTCGAGCGCCTTCAAATTCTTTTCGACCGCCTTGAGCATGTACTTCGCCCTGCCCTCACGCTTGAGCCGCCAATAAATTTCTTCGATCTCGTTTTTCAGTCGACAGTACTCTTCAATCGTCGCAATCGCCTCCGATCACTCACGTTTGATCAGCTTGTCGAGGAACGCCCTGCGCTCGTCCCGAATGTGTTGGTCGAACTGACGCATCGCGTTTTGCGTGTACCGCACAAACACTTCTCGACTTGCAAACGAAATTTTTTCCCGCGTCGCCGGTTTGTAGTCGAGCACATCACTGTCGTCCGCCTTAAAAAATTTTTCCTGCTCGACCTCACGCACCAAATTGATGATCCCTCCGTCGTCGATCTCGACCGCGTAGCCCGCCGAGCTCCAATACTCCTCCGCTTCCGTGAACAACATCGTCTTATATCCCAGCAGATCGTTCGGCGTCGTCCCGAGCATGTCCGATATCTTGATCAGATTTTCGACCGTCGGATATCGCCGCCCGCGCTCGAAATCGCCGTAGCTCACCAACGTCATCTGCAACTCGTCCGCCATCTGCTGCCGCGAGATGTCTGCCTCCTTCCTCATTCTTCTCAATCGATCGGCAAACTTTCCTATCGACATCGTTTTGTCCTCCATCTGTTGATAATGTACCACCAATTATAGCTTGTGTCAATGTTGTTTTTTTTTTGTTACGAGATGTCGGCAAAGTTTTATATTCGCTTCAAAGTGAAGTAGGCGATCTCCGGCGGGCAACCCAATCGAAACGGAAACCAACTCCCGTTGCCGACATGCACATAACCAAAATAATTTCCATGCTTGACCATGCCCCGCGTGTACTTGAATATCGGGAACAACGGCAAGCCGAAGATTCCAATCTGCGATCCATGCGTGTGACCCGTCAGCGTCAACGGGATTTTAAATTCAACCGCGTCGTCTATGAACTCGGGATGGTGTGCTAGCAGAACACAAATCGCATCACTCGGCACGCCGCTCATCGCCTCAACCATGTACTCATGTTTCTGACGTTGGAAGTTCCGCTCAAGCTCGTCTCTCTCCTCGCGCTCCGCCATCGGCATCATCATTGAATGCATCGGATAATCCACGCCTACAATATATAGCCGACGATTTACATCAACGCGCTCCGATCGATTCACCGGCCAATGAATTTTCGTCGACGAGAGCCCTTCCTCGATCGCTCGAATACCGCGGTGATGCTCGTGGTTCCCGTGGCAGTACCAAATCCCATACTTAAATCGATCACAATAGCCGTCGACCAACTTGATCGCCGCATCGTTCATCGGAACGCTGTCAAAGATGTCGCCCGTGATCGCCAACAGATCGGGCTTCGCCTCCGCAATCCGATCCAACAGTTGAGACAATCGATCCAATGAAAAATACGCGCCGAGGTGCACATCGCTGATCTGAGCGATCACAAAGCCGTCGAGATCGTCGGGCAGTTCCTCAATCGGAATGTCGAATCGATTGTCGACCGTGTCATTGCGCTCGACCTGATTGCCGTACAGAGATGCCGCCGTCGATACGAGCGGATAAAAAATGCCGTACGCCAACATCGCACGACGCTCTCGATTGAACGGCACCGGCTTGTTGAGCCGACGGTAGATCGTTCGAACGAGCAAGGCGATCACGACCAGCGCAATGCAGATCAGTTGAGCCATAAACACCACGGCAGCCACGTCGCCGAAAATCTCTGCGGCAGTCGGCGGGATCGAGGCGCGCATTGTCGAGCCGACGGCGAGCGTCCCGAGTATGAGCACGTCGATCAATATCAACAGTCGGCGCATGCGCCGCTTCGCATCGTCATTAAAAAGAAAGCCGACGCATATCAGCGTCAGCCCAAGGATCGCGGCGAGGATCGTCGCGGTGATTATCAAAAACATCTTCATGGTATAAACCTCAAAAATAAACTCACTCCCACACAGTCAAAGGCGACGATGAAAGTACGGGCGACCGCCTCCCGAATGAGGCGGCTCGCCCTTGCCTCTGTCGTCAACAGAAAAATTATGGGCGATGGTCGAAGGCGACGATGAAAGAACGGGCGACCGCCTCCCGCTCGGGGCGGCTCGCCCTTCACTCTGTCGTCAACAGAAATAATTATGGGCGAAGGTTGGGGGCGACGGTCGAATAACGGGCGCCCGCCTTCTGCACGGGGCGGCTCGCCCTTGCCGTCTGTCGTCAACCGAAAAATTATGGGCGATGGTCGAAGGCGACGATGAAAGAAGGGGCGCCCACCTCCCG
>JAFUXN010000105.1 GCA_017477125.1 Selenomonadaceae bacterium | reverse complement strand
GAGTGATCGACAATATCATTGGCGCGTTTGAAATGATTTTGGGGGAGGCGCGTCAGAGTGCTCAAGCATGCAGTTCGCTCGGAGCACGGACAGGTCATCATAATGTTTGCGGTGCTGGTGCCGATATTTTTGGCGATGCTGAAATTCGTTGTGAACATCGGTCAGACGTACCTCGAGAACAGAAGTACTCAACAGATCGCCGATTCGGTTGTGCGGATGGTCGACAAGATGTTGAGCAAGAACAACGCGGGCAGCACATACGTTTCGAGCTTCCCCGAAAACGGTACAGAATTTGATTACGGCGCTGAGCCTCCCGCTGACTTGATCGCAAGCGCCAAAGATACTCTCCTCAATCTCAAGACGAACTTCGAACAGTTGAATGACGCATTCGGCGACAAGATCGATATCAACTTGACGTTCAAGCTCGAAGACGGCACGGACGATTTATATTACAAGGTTGCGGTGTCGAACGCGTTGCTTATCAAGAAATTCTCAAAGGCGGACAACAGGATAACATTCCCGCCCGCGCAACTCGCCGCGATACTGCCCAAGTCGACCGATTCAATACGCTCGATGGTCGTCAACATTCTCTCCGACGGACATTATCCCGCCACAATGCAGGAGTACTCCAAGCGCCTCAACTATTCGGTCGAAGATGCCAAGTACGGAGGCAAACCGCTTGCGGAGATTACCGAGGCGGAGTGGGTGTCGACTCTCGTATCGAACGACGTCACGAGCGCGTTGATCAACAATGCCGCCTCATATGCAAGCGCCTCCAATATTATTTGCCCGAACGGCACCTTATGGTTGAACGACTATGCGCCTAAAAACGATACGAACACCGAACCGTTATACATCAAGATAAGCGATGAGGTTGATAAGTACTGCGACGAGATCAGGTTAACATCTGATCCCGAGAAACTCAATTTCGTGGAAGATACGTCGCGTCCGTATGTGGTTTGGTACGACGGCACAAAACCCGTGAACATCAGCCTTAACGGATCGACGTTCTGCGGGATCATTTACGCGCCGAACAGTTCGGCGGTGACAGTGAGCGGAGTCGGAGGTAATCAATACAGCAATGTTTACAAGGGCGTGCTGGTTGTCGGCGAAAACGTCAGCATCGATGAGAGCGTCGACTATAACAACGCTTACAACGATTTCGGTTTGGATACCTCCGGCTCGTGAACATATCGAAACGATCATGAATTGAAAATGCCCCTGCCTGATCTCTCGGGCAGAGGTGTAGAGAGGTAAATCTTATGATTAAAGCTACTTTCGAGCAGCTTCAACAGAATTTCGATGAATACGTAACGGCAACGCTCAACGGGAATGAGATAATCATTGTGAAAGATGACGTTGAGATCGGAACGTTCACTCCTTCTGTCAATGTTTTGCGCGATCGACTTCAGCAATCTCTTGTAAGCGGCGAGTACGGCAAAAACATCAAACGCAGACGCAAGCTCGGGATCGGTAAAACCAAAGTAAAGCTTTCCGCTGACTTCGATAAAAGTTTTAACGCTCTCGACAGAGACATCGAAAAACTGTTTGGAGCTTGAACGACGATGATAAAAAGTTTTTTGTTCGACACACACATTTTGATTTGGTCGATCTTCGATGATGAACGGCTTTCTTCCGAAGTCAGATATATTCTCGAAAATGAGGATAACGGGATTTGGTACAGCATCATCTCGATTCTGGAGATCAAAATAAAAAATCAAGTACGCCCGGGTGATATTAATCTCAACGGCGAGAGTGTAGTGCATTTCTGTGAGGAGATGGGCTTTAGACAGTTGCCCCTTACATTGGATCATGTGTTGAAGCTCGGTAGCTTGAAACGAGTTGAAGATGCGCCGAGACATAAGGATCCGTTCGACAGACTGTTAATCTGTCAGGCAATCGGCGAAAATATGTTCTTTGTAACGCATGATAAATTGCTACAGTACTATCAGTGCGGCAATATACTCATCGTGTGACCTTCAAATTTCTGCTTGACAGGAAAGAGTGATCGACAATATCATTGGCGCGTTTGAAATGATTTTGGGGGAGGCGCGTCAGAGTGCTCAAGCATGCAGTTCGCTCGGAGCACGGACAGGTCATCATAATGTTTGCGGTGCTGGT
>JAFUXN010000104.1 GCA_017477125.1 Selenomonadaceae bacterium | reverse complement strand
GCGTGAAGTACAACGTCACGTCTTACGACGAGGATCAATTTGCGGTCGAATGCGTCTTGACGGCGACGGTCGACACCGATCGGATCGGTGAGATGGTCGAGCGGGAACGGCAGGCGCGGCTTGGGAGGCGATGAGGTTGAAGAAATTATTGGCGGCGTTGATGGCGAGCGCGCTGATGATGAGTGCGACGGTCGAGGCGGAGATCAAACCTTATGAGGGCGTGGGCGAGTATATTACGAGCGATTTCGAAACTCCTCTCATCGCCAAGCAACGAGCTCGGGCGCGCGCCGAACAGAACGCCAAGGATCAAGCGGGCATCTTCCTGACGAGCTACTCTCGAGAGAAGAACTTCCGTTTGACCGACGACGAGATCAACACCATCACGAACAACATTGCCAACGTGGTGGGCGAGGTCGATTACAGCAATGAGACGTTTATGGTCGGCGACACGCCCGGCGTCAAGTACACCGCACGTTTGACTGCCAACATCGACACCGACGGGATTGCCAATTGGATCGGACGCAATGAACGTGAGCGCCGGCATTTTATTGAGCGCGATGAGGCACTTCGGAAGGCGGCGCTCGAAAACGACGCTCGGATCGATGAGCTCAATCGTCAGTATGCGGCGGCGAAATCCGATTCCGCGCGGAACAAGCTCAAGCGTGAGATTGAGACGCTCGACAAAAATTTCATGGCGCTGCAGAAATTGAATGAGGGCAATCGTCTTTTCTATGAGGGAGATTATTATGCGGCGCTCGATCGTTACAATGAATCGGTCGAGCTCAATCCGAAGTTTGCCGACGCGTACAACAATCGGGGCGCGGTCTGCAGCGCGATGAGTGAGCACGATCGAGCGGTCGAAGATTATCTCAAGGCGCTCAAGCTCGCCCCGAAGTCGGCGAACATTCACAGCAATGTCGGAGCCGCGTACTACGATCGGAAGGATTATGCTCGAGCGCTCCGATACCTCGACAAGGCGATCGAATTGGATCGATCGTATGCGTTTGCGTACAACAATCGTGGAGCGATTTATAATGAGCTGGGCGAGTACCAAAAGGCGATAGCTGATTTTGATCGTGCGATCGAGCTCGACGAGGGAGATGCGTCTGCGTACAACGGTCGGGCGATCGCTTACGAAGGTTTGAAGGATTACGCTCGAGCGTTGACTGATCACGACAAGGCGATCGCTCTCGAGCCGGATAACTCGAATGCGTACAACAATCGGGGCGCGGCTTACGACAGCATGGGCGACACTGAGAATGCGTTGGCGGATTACTCGCGGGCGCTGTCGATCAATCCGAAGAACGTCAACGCGTACAACAATCGGGGCGTGCTGTACAATCGATTGGGTGATTATGAGCGTGCGGTTGAGGATTTTAATAAGGTGATCGAGCTTGAGCCGTCGGCGACAGCGGCGTACAATAATCGGGGTTACGCCAATTATCAACTGAGGCGTTATGATCGGGCGCTGGAGGATTTTAAGTTTGCAATCAAGCTCGACCCGAACGATGCGAACGCTTACAACAATCGGGCATACATCTACAGTGATTTGAAGCGGTATGATGATGCGATAGCGGATTGCACGCGAGCGATAGAATTGAATCCGAAATTGGAGTCGGCGTATGGAAATCGAGCGTCGGCGTACGCGAACAGCGGAAGGAATGATCGAGCGGTCGAGGACTTCACGCGAGCGATCGAGTTGGAGCCGGATAATGCGGTGGTGATCACCGGTCGAGGGCTGTCGTATTTGGAGCTGAAGAAATACGAGAATGCGTTGAAGGATTTTGATCGAGCGATCGAGCTGATGCCGAAGCTGGCGGAGGCGTACATAGGTCGAGCGATCTGCTACAAGAACCTCGGAGACATGGAAAAGGCGCGTGCAGATGCGGCGACTGCCAAGCAGTTGAGGCAGGGATTGTAAATTTGGTGTGAGAAGAAAAAATGGTGCGACCGTCTTCCAAGGGGGCGGCTCGCACCGATTTTTTTGTTGCGCGCTCAAAAAATGTTGATCTCGAAAAAAATCTCAGCCCCAAAAAAAATCTCAGCCTCAATAAAAACATTAGCCCCAATAAAAATTTTAGCCCCAAAAAATTTTAGCCTCAAAAAATTTTCAGCACCAATAAAATTTTTCAGCCCCGAAAAAATTTTTCAGCCCCGATAAATATTTCAGCTCCAATAAAATTTTTCAGCCCCAAAAAATATTTCAGCCCCGATAAAATTTTTCTGCCCCGATAAAACTTCAGCCCCAAGATATTTTTTTGCTCATGTAAAACAGGAGCGAGCCGCCCCATTAGGAGGCGGGCGCTCCATCTTCAACCGTCACCTTATCATTTTATATCGTTCTCCGCTGACGATTGTTTCTGCTCAACTTAAACAGGAGCGAGCCGCCCCATTAGGAGGCGGGCGCTCCATCTTCAACCGTCACCCATCACGTCAGAGCGTTCTCCACTGACGATTGTTTCTGATCAACTTAAACAGGAGCGAGCCGCCCAATCTGGAGGCGGGCGCTCCATCTTCAACTGTCACCTTATCACTTTATTTCGTTCTCCGCTGACGATTGTTT
>JAFUXN010000103.1 GCA_017477125.1 Selenomonadaceae bacterium | reverse complement strand
TCGCCGAGCCCGCTCCGGTGATGCCGCCCTTCGCCGCCGCTCCTCCAACGTCGATCACCGCATCGCCCACACTCTTCTTGCCGTTGATCACATCGATCGTCGACGAGATCGCCTCAACGCCGGCTCCAAACGCCGCTCCCGCCATGCCTCCGCTTCGAGCCGCCGCCCCCAACGCTCCCATCGTTGGCATGCGCCCCAACGCTTTGTCGGCAATCCGCGACGTCGTGTTCGACGAGATGCCCGACGACCGAACCCGTTGGCTCACCTTGCCCGCCACTTGACGCGTCGTCTCGTCGGTGCCGAAGATCGTCGTCTTGTCGTAGTGCCCGCTCCTGATCTGCTCGACCGTCTTTCGAACGCCGCTCGGACTGATCGTGTCCTTCAGTTGAGCATGCCCCACCACCTTGCCGCCGCTGGTCATAACCACATCGCGCATCTGAGCAGTGGTCGAGCGAGTGAGCGCGGCGTGATTGCCTGCCAAGATGTTGACGGGGTTGGCGTTATACATGTCGCAGAACATGATCTCGTGCACCACGCCCTTGAGTTGAGGATTATGCCCTGCCCTCTCGAGTGCCCGAAGGGCGGCGGCAGCCTCGTAACCCTCGCGGGCGGCGACCCCGATGTTGTTGACGGCGCTGTTCCGATTTTGATTTCTCAATGCTATGCAACTCCCTTTCCGATAACTCGATGGTGAACTCGACCGGCGTGCGCGCTCCCGCCGTTGAACGCATTATACGCCGACGAGTTTCAAGCGATCGGGGGAGGGTAGAAATTCATGCGGTCGATCGATCAAACAATCAAATCATCTCGGACAGCACTCGATCGATCTCGTCAATGTCTTCGGGCTTTCGGATCGTCAAGATGTTTTGCAGTTCGCCGCGCTGACTTTGCATCTCGTTGAGTTCCGCCAAATCGGTGCCCTCGCGTTCGAGCGTGTCGGCGACCATAATCGCTCGCGCGTTGATCCCGAACTGCTGAACCAAACTGTTGAGCTTATAATAGAATTCCGCCTCGATCGCGATGCGCGCCTTACACTCGATGAAGAACGAATTGAATCCGCTCGTCGCTATGCAATCAAACTCATTCTTTGCGCCGGTGTCCTGCCACGTCACTTCGCAGTTGCACGACACTTCATCGAACAGCCCCGACGCCAGCAGTTTATGATAAACGTAAATCTCGAGAATCTTGCCCTCTTGAGTGAGCAGTCGCTTGATCTGCCGCGTCGGATAGGTGAAGCGAACGTTGCCTCCGTCGAACGCCAACGCCGTGACGTAACTCATATTGTGCAGGTCTCTGAGCAGTTGATTGACATCGGGATCGGCGTTCTTCCTCAAGTCGCGGACGATCAGATTGTCGAAACGAACCGTGACGGTGTTCGCCGTCTCTTCGAAATCGATCGCGTTCGAATTGATCAGCGCGTAGGGATCGCCGAACAGCCAATCAAATTCCGCGCGGAGCTGACTGAACGTCGACGAGCTGAAGGCTTTGGTGTTGATGAAAACTTTGCATGAGTTGGCGCTGTTGATGACGACCTTGCTGTTGCTCTCAATGACTTCCCTATCGATGAGCGCGTTCAAAATTTTTTCGAGCGACGCCCGACATTCGAAAGGCATGATGTAACGGAGAGTCGCCGTCGCCGAATCATGTTGCGCCGCGCGATACTTTTCGAGACGAGCGAGCTTCGAACGCTCCTTGCCTTCGGAAACCTCCTCGTAATATTTGAGCCACTCGCAAAGTTTCTTCCAAGTGCGCGGCGAACGTCGATACATCGCCCAAAGTTTTTTGTAGTCGCCGAAGAAGTCGGGTTTGTCTCGATGTGCGATGCTCGAGCCCTTGAACGAAAACAGATCATCGATCGTCAAGTGCGCCGGCTTATGAATGTAGCTCAACACTTTGCAACGCCCGCTCGTCACGAACGTTTGAGTGTTCAGATCGAACTCGTAGCTGCTGAATCTCTTATAGAGCCCGTTGCCTTGGAAGATCGCCGACAGCCTCGACGAATTTTTTTCGAGCGCGACCAACCGCTTCGCTTTAACCCTCGCCTCCAAATACGCTTCGAACTTGCGCGTGATTTGATCGTCGTCGCTGATCGGCATGAGCGTGATCCGCTTTATGATCTCGTTGTATTCCTCGATCGCGTCATTGATCGGAGCACACATCTCATCGTCGAGCACCCGCGTATCGTAGGCGAACACAAATTCAAATTTGGCGCGGAGATTTTTCTTGCGGGCGTAGGCGAACAGGCTTTGCAAGTCGTCGTACAGAGTTGCCGAGAAGTATTTCGCCTCCTCCTCGCTCGACACGTACAGCAGATAAATGATCGTGTGCGCGTTGATGACGGCGTCGGCGGCGATGTTGCCGAACAGCTTTGTATTGCTGCCGCTGTTGAACGGGACGGCGAGGAAAGTATTTTCGCTGTAGGTCAAGATGAACGGCGCTTCGTCGATCAACAATCGGTCGTCCTCTTTGTAGTTGCGATATTCCATGCTCAATCGGATCGGTTTGAACTGATCATCGATCGAACGAATGTATTGAGCGGCTTTGCTCGCGACGCCGGGCATAAATTCCTTCAGCGCGTCCTTGAGACGAGACAACAGCGATTGATAGAGGCGGACGGCATTGCGTTGCTCATTCCAAATGTCCTCCAAACACGAGAGCCATTCGTTGAGGACGTTGAGCGCGTGAGCGTCGTCGCCGATCAAATTTCTGAGATTGGTGACCGTCTCGCCGTTGAGCAGATTATCCTGCCGCGCCAACTTTGCCTGACGGGACAACGTAAAGTGCAGGTCGACGCTCATTCGATCCAAATCGTCGAGCTTGTTGAGTTTCGACGACGAACATTTATCCCACTCGTCGAGAGTGAAGTCGCGTCTCAACATTTGATCGGGGCGGCTGTGCACGATGCAGACATGATTTTTCTTGCGCGCGTCTCTGGTGATCCCCATGCGGCAATCGGCGACGTCGCGTCTGACCCAGCCGCCGCAAATTTTTTCGGCGACCCAGCGTCGGTGCTCGCAACAGATCAGTAAATCCTTGAGCTTGCGATTGGCGGGCGTGTCGTTCGAAATGATCTCGTCGAGACGATCGGCGCAATCGATGAGCGGCGTTTGATCGTAATCGATGCCGAGGCTGTGCAGTTTGTACTTGAGCGAGACGGCGTTGAGTACGCACGACCGATGATTGTACGGCAGACGGAAATCGGCTTTGACCTTCTTATAATCGATGCGGAGGTTCTTCTCCCAAATCAGATGAACGTTGAACGCCATGCGCTCGAGCTCGACAGACAACTTGGGGCGCCTGGAGTAATTGTTGATGACGATCGGGATCAAATTGTTCTCGGCGTACTGATGACCGTAGCCCTCCCACACATAAATGATCCCGCATTTGAACTCGAGCGCCTTCGCCGCCTCTTGACATGCTTTAGCCGCAAAGTAATTCAGTTGAGTGTTGCCGAGCGCGATGAAAATGTAGTGGGGCAATTGATCGCTGCGACAGAGCACGTCTTGAATGTCGGTGGCGATCGCATTTGACAGCTTGCGGCACTCGAAACGAATGCTCCCGTAATTGTCTTCGACGTGCTCATCATCGATCGAGAAGAAATCGGGGAGCGCGGGACGATTTTTCAAGTAGAGATCGAAATCGGATTGCTCGGCACCGATGATCGTGACGTTCAAATTGACGTTCGGCATCTGTCCGAGCGTCAGGCAGTTGTCCAAAAATGTTTGAGCGTAGTCGCCGCAGCCGATCACCAGCACGTTGAGGTTGGGCGATTCCTTTGGTTGCCAACGGTAGAGCGGCGTTTCGAACAAATGATTTTGAACGTGAGCGTCGAAATTCGTCGTGCCGTACTGCTTGAGGAAATACTCAACGTCCAGCCATCGCAACTGCTCGCCGGCTTTGTTCATTCGAGTTTGAAGTTCGGCGGGGATGGCGTAATCGAGCGCGGCGTTGATGTCGACGAGAAGTTGTTCGCAACTCTCGCAGCGTTCATCTCTGAAGGCAAGGCACTCGCGCAGAATCTTAACGATGAGCTCTTTGAGTTTGACATGCATATCGACCATGTTGACGACGATGGGGCAGTTGTCGATCAGATTTTTGAGATCATCATAATCGAAGTCGTCATAAGGTCGACCGATCAACGCGGCGAAGAGCGTGGCGCCGATCGAATAGATGTCGGTGAGGTTGTCGACGTGAGAAAAGCCGTCGCTGAAGCCCGGGGTATAGACGAGCGATTTGGGGCGGCTGTAGGCGCTGCAGATCGTATCGACGTCGAACAGCACGATGGTCTGAGTCAAAACTTGTCCCGCGCGTCGAACGAAGCCGAAATTCGCGGGCTTGATGTCCCGATGGATCAGATTCAATCGGTGAAGTTCGCAGACGCATTGAGTCAAACACTTGATGGCGCTGAGCGCGAGGACGAGATTATAAGCGGCGTTGGGTTGAGGATTTTTTTGGAAGTCGACGCAGAGTTTATCGAAGGTGGCGAGCACGGGCTCATTGCTCCAAACGTAGGCGCGTTCATCTTTGTCGCGATAGATTTCAATCTGCGGAATGAAACTCTTGATCGAATCACTCTCGAGCGCGGCGTCGACCAGCAGAGTGTAAGGTTGGAGATAATTTTCGGCGGCGGCTCCCTCGACTTTGACTTGGCGGAGGATGCCCGACATATCTCCTCGAACTGCTCTGTAGCAGAAGACTGATGCGCCCTTGCCGTCGTCGAGGCGCGCGGTGATCTTGAAGTCAAAAATTCTTCCGTTCTTATCGTGCAGCATGACGACGTCGTTATCTGATAATCGGCTTATCAAAGTATCACCTCCAAGGTTACAGGCTCAAATAGGCGTAGGACGAGAAGGCGACGGCGATATCGAAAATGTTTTTGACGTTGAGCGGTTGGTAGGACGCTCGTTCGAGCCAGATATCGACGCCGCGCTTGAAACGTTCAAAGTGCTCGACGAAATTCAATCGGGGCGCGCCCTCGTCGCCGTTATGCGATTCGTTATAATAGTAGTAGTAGATGACGACGAGCGCGGTGCGGTTGACGTTCTGAGGCGCGAACAATCGATCGTCCTTCAACAGGCTGTCGATGTCCCGAAGGATCAGATTGAAGTCGTCGAACTTGGCGCGGTCGTCGACGGAATTTGGATCGAGCTTGCGAACGTCGGTGAACCACAAACCGTAATTGCATGCGTCGAGCGGCATCAACTTCGCCAGCCGACGCACGAGCTCCTGTTGAGCGAGCTTGGCGTTGTGCTGATCCGATTGAGCTTGCATGGCGCCGATGCTGTAGAACCTTCCCGATCTCGGGTCCTCGACGCGCGTTGAGCAATCGTAATTGTCGAGAATGAACCGCTTGAACTGTTCGGGCGTCTTGTCGAAGACGTTGCCAAGTTTGTTTCTGCCGACATAGAATCGAGTGTCGTTGCCGAGCGGATCGCTGCCGCCGACGTATTCAGCCTGAACCTCTCTGATCATCCGCGCGGAGAGTTTGATCTTGTCTTGAGGCGGGCAATCTCTCTTGATGAAGTAGAGGCAGATCATCTCGGCGAAGTTTTTAAAGTTGATGCCGCGCCCGCTCGGAGCCGCTTCAAAATCGGTGGTGCCCTTGCGATAAGCGTCGGTGATGAACCGCATCAGATTGTCCGAGTAGTAATCCCAAAACAAATTTGCCTCAACGTTGGTGCCGCGATCGTCGTCGTCGGAATAAGTCATGCCGTAGACCATCGCGAACAGATACAGCCCGCGCTTGGTGGCGCCTCCCGATCGAAACTTCCCGCCCGCCAGATCGTCCGCGAGTTTTAATAAGCCGAACTTGCCTTCGGGTTTCTTCTGAGCCTTCGATGCACCGTTCAATCGATCGAAAATGCCGTCGTCGAGATGAGCGCAAACCTCATCGTTGGTCGGCGCGCGGTTGAGTTTGTCTTTGACGTACTTCTTGATCTCGAGGTGCCCGCCGAAATTTGCGTCCTTCAAATAATTTCCGTAGCGAATGAATTGATTGAGTATGCGGAGCCTCAACGAGCGATCGTCCCAACCGTCGGCGGCATTCGACAATCGATCGACCAGCCGTCGCATGTAATCCTCGGGCGTCGGGTACCGATCAAAGTTGTCATACATGAATCGGAACATGTGTTGCTCAAAGGCGTCGGCGTCGGGCAGATCGCTCGCCTCGATCAGCCGTCGGTAGTATTCGAGCGGTTGAGCTTTATCGTAATTGATGTTGGCGGCGTCGAGCATGCGATACAGTTCAGCCCAAACGCTCGGCGCTCGAGAAGTCATGCAAGGCGTCTGCAACACGAGCTCGAGCCCCTTCAATTTGTCGTCGAAGGCTTTGCGCGTGTAGGCGTACGATTGGAGCTCGTCATTGAGATCGTACATCACGCGGTTGAGCCGACGAGTGATCGTGCCGAAGTTCATGGCTCCTCCTTGGGCTCGAAGGTTGCGGTCGTCTGCTGCTCGACGGATTTCTCATCGACGCTCGGTTGCTCGCTCTTCTCCTCAACAATCTTCTTCTCGACGGATTGATCGACGGATTGATCGAACGGAGCATCAACGATCGGCTCGTCGGGGCGGAGCGTGGCGAACGGTCTGATATGCGATTGAGCCGAGGGAATGTCGGGCTTGACGGCGGGAGCGGTGCCGGGGGTCGACGGCTTCTTGGGCTCGTCGGCGAGGTACACGGTGACGCGTCTGCCCTTCAGACGATTGTTCTCTTGGATCGCCCAAGCGTTGCCGCTCAACACTGCCTTGCCGTTCTCGTTGGCGTAGTAATCGATCCGATCGCCGCCCGCTTCCAATTGACGCGGCGGGCTGACGAGATGAGCGTTGCCCTGCCCGACGTAATATTGATCGTCGATCCAACCCTCCATGAAGTCGGCGGTGAAGGTGCCGTCATAGGATTTGGCGATGCCGCCCGTCGGGATCACGAAGTGCTGACGATCGTCGGGATAATAATCGACGTGATCGCCTTGGAAGGATCGGAGATCGCCTTCGGGCTTGTCGGGCGTGGGCTCAACCTTCTGCTCGCCGTAAACATTGCCGTCGGCTTGCATATGACCGTAGCCGTCGTTGATCAATTGATTGCAAGTCAATCGGAAGCCGTCGCGCACGACGATCACGTTGCCGATCAGGTACGCCTCTTGAGTATTGGTGTTGTACATGGCGCGAGTGCCCGTTGCCGTGCCGTTGCCGTACCTCAACAGCACGTTGCCTTCGGCGGTGATGGTGCCGTCGTTCATGTTGTAATCGACCTGATCGGCGGCGAGAGATGATTCTTCGGAATTGGGATCGTTGGGGGACTTGCCGCGATTGATCTTGACGGAGCCCGTCGCTCGAGCCAAGCCCGTTTCCATGTCGTACTCAACGTCGTCGGCGTTGAGCTCCTGCGGCGGCGACGGTTGAGAGTTTGGCTCGGCGAAGCACGTCAGCACGATCGACAGCCCGAAGAGTGCTGCGGCGGAAAAAATTTTTTTACTCAATACGTGCTCTCTCCTCTCGATGATGAGTTTTGGTTATCGACGTCGAAGTCTGATGTTGGGGCAGCCCTCGAATGCGCCTTCGACGATCTCAACGGACTTGGGCACGGACACACTTCTCAACTTCTCGCAACCCAAGAACGCGCCATAGCCGATTACCTTGACGGAGTCGGGAATGGTGAGGCCGATCAGTTCCGCGCAATTCCAGAACGTCTGCTCGCCAATCTCCCCGACGGAGTTGGGAATTTTGATGTTGGTCAGCGCCGTGCAATACTGAAACGCACCGTTGCCGATTACCTTGACGGAGTTGGGAATTTTGATGTCGGTCAGTGCCGTGCAATACTGAAACGCACTGTCGCCGATCACCTCAACGGAATCGGGAATGTTGATGTCGATCAGTCTCTCGCAATCGGCGAATGCGCCGTAGCCGATTACCTTGACGGAGTCGGGAATGGTGACGCCGACCAGTCCCTTGCAACCCGCGAATGCACTGTCGCCGATCTCCGTGACGGGCACGCCTTTGATCTCCGACGGTATGATCAACTCCGCCTCCATGTAATTAGTGATGATGCATTTGCCGTTCTTGACGGTGTAATAAAACTCGCCGCCTCCGCTGCGGCTGTACTCTGCTTCATTCGTGGCGGAAGAAATTGTTTTGCTCAATACGTGCTCTCTCCTCTCGATGATGAGTTTTGGTTATCGACGTCGAAGTCTGATGTTGGGGCAATCCTCGAATGCGGCGCTTGAGATTATGGCGGAGTCGGGAACGGACACATCAACCAAAGCCGTGCAGCCCTTGAACGCAAATGCTTCAATGTACTTGACTGAATCGGGAATGTCGATGCGCGTCAAGCCTTCGCAACCTCTGAACGTACCGCCTCTAATCTCTGTGAGCGAGTTTGAAAGGTTGACGCTCGTCAAGCCCTCACAAAACATAAATGCATGATCTCCGATTTCAGTGACCGAATCGGGAATGTTGATGTCGATCAGTCTCTCGCAAAACGCAAACGCCCGATCGCCGATTTCAATGAGAGCATCGGGAAGGTTGATGCTCGTCAAGCCCGTGCAATCCGAAAACGTACCGGTGCCGATCACCTTGACGGAGTTGGGAATGTTGGTGTCGGTCAATCCTTCGCAACTACAGAACGCACCCCAGCCGATTTCAGTAACGGAATCGGGAAGGTTGATGCTCGTCAAGCTCGTGCAGCCCGCGAACGTCTGATAGCCGATCGACACGACGGAGGCGGGAATGTTGATGTCGGTCAACGCCGTGCAACCTTCGAACGTACCCCCGACAATCACCGTTACCGAATTGGGAATGTCGACATTGATCAGCCTCGTGCAACCCGCGAACGATCCGGCACCGATTTCAATGACGGAGTCGGGAATGGTGACATTCGTCAAGCCCTCGCAATACTCGAATGCCCGATCGCCGATCGCTTTGACGGGCATGCCTTCGATCTCCGACGGTATGATCACCGCCTCTTGATCGCCAACGTACTTCTCGATGCAGATGCCGCCTCCGCTGCGGCTGTACTCAAATTCATTTGTCATCGACCTGCCTCCCTTCGGCGACATTTTATATTTTTTCACGCCACCGCGCAATATTTCTTTGCTTTTTTCGATCTGTCGGCTATAATCTTAACGGTTCAGCTCACTTCGATTACACAGGAGGTCGCAACTTTTAGATGAACTATCAGGAATTGGTCTTTGCACTGCAAAAATTTTGGTCGGATCGCGGCTGCGTGCTCGCCGAGCCTTACGACGTTGAGAAGGGCGCCGGCACCATGAATCCGTTCACCTTCTTGCGCGTGCTCGGTCCCGAACCTTGGAACGTCGCTTACGTTGAGCCGTCTCGTCGTCCTGCCGATGGTCGATACGGCGATAACCCCAATCGTCTCTACCAACATCATCAGCTCCAATTGATCATGAAGCCGTCGCCCGACAACATTCAAGAGCTTTACCTCGACAGTCTTGCGGCGATCGGCATCGAGGCGAAGAAGCATGACATTCGATTCGTCGAAGACAATTGGGAGTCGCCGACGTTGGGCGCGTGGGGGCTCGGCTGGGAGGTCTGGCTCGACGGCATGGAGATCACTCAGTTCACGTATTTTCAACAGGTCGGCAGTCAGGACGTCAAGCCGGTGGCGGTTGAGATCACGTACGGGCTTGAGCGGCTGGCGATGTACATTCAAGGCGTCGAAAATGTTTACGATGTCGAGTGGACGGACGGCGTGACTTATGGCGACGTGTTTCATCAGAACGAGTTTGAACAGACGAGTTATGCGTTCGATCTGTCGGACGAGGCGATGCTGTTTGATCTGTTTGAGAAGTACGAGCGGGAGGCGGTGCGCATCATCAAACTCGGCTACGTACATCCGGCATATGATTATGTATTGAAGTGCTCGCATACGTTCAATCTGCTCGACGCGCGCGGAGCGATCAGCGTGAGTGAGCGGACGGCGTTCATCGGTCGAGTGAGGAAGTTGGCGCGGCTGTGCGCGGAGTGCTACGTTCAACAGAGGGAGAAACTCGGCTACCCCATGCTCAAGAGATCGGAGGCGAATGCGTGATGGCTGACAAAACTTTGCTGCTGGAGATCGGCACGGAGGAAATCCCTGCGCATGCGATGCCGGGCATACTCGATCAATTGAAGACGTTGGCGACGACGGCATTCAAGGACGCGCGCATCGAAGTGTCGACGGTCAAGACGTTGGGGACGCCGCGACGGTTGGCTTTGATCATCAACGGCGTGGCGGAGCGTCAAGCGGACGTGTCGGAGGAACGCAAGGGACCGTCGATCAAGATCGCGTTCGATGCGGAAGGTAAACCGTCGAAGGCGGCGATCGGATTCGCGCGCGGGCAGAAGGTTGCGCCCGAGGATTTAATAAAGCGCGACGGCTACGTTTATGCGGTGGTGCATCAAAGCGGTCAACCGACGGACGAGCTTCTTAAATCGATCTTGCCAAAACTGATCTGCAGTCTGTCATTCCCGAACAACATGCGTTGGGGCGATCTCGATTTCAAATTCATTCGATCGATCAGATGGATCGTTGCGCTGCTCGACGACGAGATCATTCCGTTTGAACTCGCCAACGTCAAGAGCGGGCGGGTGTCGAGAGGGCATCGATTCCTCAGCGCGGGCGATTTCGAGATCAAAACTGCCGCCGATTACGTTGCCGATTGCGAGAAGAATTTTGTGATCGTCGACCAAGATCATCGCAAGACCATGATCGTTGCGGAGATTGAGGCGGTCGCCAAGGAGCATAACGGTCGCGCGGA
The DNA here is from genome assembly GCA_017477125.1 of Selenomonadaceae bacterium. GTDB lineage: Bacteria > Bacillota > Negativicutes > Selenomonadales > Selenomonadaceae > Quinella. Next base: position 3,607 of record JAFUXN010000103.1, on the reverse strand, counting down.
GATCACCGATGATCTTCTTGAGGAAGTTCTCTATCTGGTCGAGTACCCGACGGCGTTGGCTGGCTCGTTCGAAACGAAATATCTCGAGCTGCCGGCGGAGGCGGTCATTACCCCGATGCGCGATCATCAACGGTACTTCCCCGTTAAAACTTTCGACGGCGAGTTGATGCCGCTGTTCATCACGGTGCGCAACGGCGGACGCGAGTACCTTGACATCGTCCGGCACGGCAATGAGCGGGTGTTGAAGGCTCGATTGGAGGACGCGCAATTCTTCTTCAACGAGGATCGGAAAAAATCCCTTGAACAACATCGCGAGAAGTTGAAGACGGTCGTGTTCCAAGAGGGATTGGGCTCCGTCTACGAGAAGACTCAACGGCTCGAAAAATTGTCGGCGAAGATCGCAACGATGCTCCGCGTCAGCGACGACGATCGAGCTCATGCAATCCGCGCGGCTCAACTGTCGAAAGCCGATCTGGTCACGGGCATGGTCACGGAGTTCACGGAACTGCAGGGCGTGATGGGTCGGGAGTACGCAAAGCTCGATGGCGAACCGCTCGAAGTTTCGACGGCGATCGATGAACATTACATGCCGCGCTTTGCGGGCGACGCTCAACCTCAATCGACGGCGGGACGCATCTTGAGCCTTGCCGACAAGATTGACAACCTGGTTGCGACGTTCAGCCGCGGCTTGATCCCGACAGGCTCGCAAGACCCGTTCGCGCTCCGTCGTCAAGCGTTGGGGCTGGTGAACATGCTCGTCGAAGCGCAATGGTCGCTCTCGATAAGTGAGCTTGTCGATGAGGCGATGGACTTGCTCGGGATCAACGAGGACGAGCGTCGTGAGAAGATGCAATCGGACGTCGCCGACTTCATGAAGTTGCGGCTCAAGAATGTGCTGTCGACCGAAGTGCGCTATGATGTGATCGATGCGGTGCTCGAAGACGTTGATGACATTTACGCCGTCAAGTTGAGAGCTCACGCGGTCGAACAATTTTTAGCGACGCCGCACGCGACGGGGATCATTCAAGCCTTCGTCCGCGCGGGCAATATCGCCAAGAAATCCATGGCAATGACGATCGATGAGAAACTCTTGAGCGCCGATGCCGAGGTCGTTCTGTTCAAAGCGTTCAATGCAATCAAGGTGGTCGCGGTCGAGCTCATAGCCAAACGAGATTACGTCGGCGCGCTCGAGGCGCTGCGCAAGCTGGCTCAACCGATCGATGCCTTCTTCGATGCGGTGATGGTCATGGCGGAGGACGCGCGTGTTCGCAACAATCGGCTCGGGCTTCTCAAATCGATCGACGAGCTTGTCAAAGACGTCGCCGACTTTACTAAAATTGTTCTTCAAAATTAATGCAGGAATTATCGGCTCGACGTTGAAGTTAAAAGCAGAGTGATTGATTCGCGCGCGTTTGATTTCAAGAACAATCGACATAAAGGAAGAGTAGCCTATGACAGAGATTACGCAATTAATCGGAGAGCAGTCTCCGCTCAACGGCATGCAGAGTTATTTCGGGGTGCTGCAGAAGCTGGCGTCGCACTCGTACATCTTTGCGGCTGATCTCAAAACCAAGCGGGTGATGGTGTCCGACAACTTCATGACAGACTTCAACTTTCCGTCGAGAGTTGTTGACGATTTCGACGAGAGACTGGCGTCGTTGATTTATCCCGACGACATTGAGCGTTACGAAAAAAGTGTCGGCAAGCTGTTCATCAAGGACGAGGGCGACGACGATTTTGATTTCGAATATCGAATCTGCCGACCGAACGGCGAGTTCAATTGGTCGGTGATAAAGGGCGCGTTGATCGAGGACGAGAACGGCGAGGCAACGATCTGGGTTGGAATGCTCCTTCCGATGGACGTTCGGTTCGGCGCCGACAAGGTGACCGGCTTGCTCGGTCGAGACGAGTTCGCCAAAGCGATCGGACGCGAGCTGAAGAGTTCCCCTGATGCCAGCGGTGCGGTGATCATAATCGGCTTGGATAATTTCAATGTGATCACCGAGAGTTACGGTCATGGTTTCGGCGACATCGCGCTGAGACAAATCGCGCAGAACATCACTGACGTGTTGCCGCCGGACTTCCCGCTCTACAAACTCGACGGGTACACCTTCGGGCTGTTCATGCCCTACGCGATGCCCGAGGAGATCGAAATCATCTTCTCGAGCATACAGCTGTGCATGCGCGAGATCAGGAATGTTGATGACACGATCTATTGTACGGCGTCGGCGGGCGCGGCGTTGTACCCGACGGATGCGGCGGACGACGTGACGTTGATGCGTTATGCGGAAGTCGCGTTGGAGATCGCTCGACAGAAAGGTCGCGATCAGATCAGCTTCTTCTCGAAAGAGACTTACGATCGTTGGCGCTATGATATCGGCATGCAGAATCTGATGCAGAACTGTATCGCCAAGGGTTGTGAGGACTTTTTCCTGTGCTATCAGCCGCAGGTTGATGCGAAGGACGGGCGCTTGATCGGAGCGGAGGCGCTGTTGCGTTGGTACGATCGCGATGGCAGTGTGGTGGCGCCCATGCAGTTCATTCCGATGCTCGAGAAGTCGAGAATGATCATTCCCGTCGGGCATTGGATCATCGAAAATGCGGTGGCGACGGCAAAGCGTTGGCAGAAGTACATGCCGGACTTCCAGATGAGCATCAACATCTCGCTCTACCAATTGGAGGAGCATATGTTCTTCCCGTTCGTCGAGGACTGCCTGGCTCGACACGAGATCGATCCGTCGACGATCACATTCGAGCTGACGGAGAGCCATAACGTTTACGATTGGGAGTTTGTCAATCAGCAGTTCAAGAATTTCCATGACCTTGGGATCAAGATTGCGATGGACGATTTTGGAACGGGGTATGCGTCGCTGGGATTCCTGAAGAACTTCAAATGCAATCTGATCAAGATCGATCGGGTATTCATACAAGACGTTTTGAAGAGCGAGTTCGACCGCAACCTGGTGAAGTACACGATCAAGTTGTGTCACTCGATAGGGACGGAGGTTTGCATTGAGGGCGTGGAGGAGGAGAAGGCATACATCTTCCTTCGCGACGAGTGCAATGCGGATTACATACAAGGCTTCTTCTTCGGTTACCCCGAGATGGAAGAAGTGTTCGTCCGTCGCTTCAAGAAATAATTGGTTCGATCGAATAAAAATAAAGGGCGGCGCCTCTCACGCGTGGCGCCCGCCCTTTTTATTACTGTCGGCAAAAAGTTTTCAGTGCACCGCTCAAAATGATTCGGAGCGAAAACAAAATAGGGCGCGCCGTCCCATGCCGAGGCGGGCGCCCCTTTTTACTGCCGTCGACAGAAATTCTTGAGAGGGAGTTGAGCAGAACAAAGGAAAGGGCGGCGCCTTGTTCACGGGGCGCCCGCCCTTATTTCCTTTCCGTCGTAAAAAATTTTTCAGCGTCGATGCGGAAGAAAAGATAGGGCGCGCCGCCGCATGCCGAGGCGGGCGCCCTTCCTTTACTGCCGTCGACAGAAATTCTTGGGTAGGAGTTGGAACCGAACAAAGTAAAGTGCGGCGCTGTGTTCGCGGGGCGCCCGCCCTTATTTCCTTGCCATCGCAAAAAAATTTTTCAGCATTGAGGCGGAAGAAAG
>JAFUXN010000015.1 GCA_017477125.1 Selenomonadaceae bacterium | reverse complement strand
CGGCGTGACCCGGGCAGTCAACGTGTGCATAGTGGCGACCTTTGACCGGCTTGCCGTCGACTTCGCGATCCCAAGTCTCATACTCGACGTGCGCGGTGTTGATGGTGATGCCGCGCTCCTTCTCTTCCGGAGCCTTATCGATCTGATCATAAGCCTCGAACTTCGCGAGATTCTTCGCGGCGAGAACTTTGGTGATGGCGGCGGTAAGAGTGGTTTTGCCGTGATCGATGTGACCGATCGTACCGATGTTGACATGCGGTTTGCTTCGATCGAATTTCTGTTTTGCCATTAAATATTCCTCCCAGAAACTTAACTCTGAAATGCTTTTAAAGATTTATTGTTGCCCCGCCCTTAGCGCGGACGGAACTTCGGTTAGCCTCAAACGTCGGACGCGTCTACTGTTTGGCTACTTTTTGAAAGTAGCTATTCTCCCTTGTTGCGTGCGACGATGGCGTTGGCGATCGCCTGCGGAACCTCTGCGTAGTAGGCAACTTCCATCGAGTAGTTGCCGCGCCCCTGCGTCTTCGATCTCAAGTCCGTTGCGTACCCGAACATCTCTGACAGCGGCACGAACCCTCGAATCACTTGCACGCCTCCGCGCGGCTCCATTCCGTCGATCCTCCCGCGTCGAGCGTTCAAATCTCCGATCACATCGCCCATATATTCTTCGGGCACCGTGACTTCGACACGCACGCACGGCTCGAGCAGAACAGGTTTTGCCTTCTCCGCCGCCGCCTTGAACGCGATCGAGCCGGCGATCTTGAACGCCGCTTCCGAGCTGTCGACTTCATGGAAACTGCCGTCGTAGACCGTCGCCTTCACGTCGACCATCGGATAACCCGCGAGCACTCCGTTTTCCATCGCCTGCTTGACGCCCGCCTCGATCGGATTGATATACTCCTTCGGGATCACCCCGCCGACGATCTTGCTCTCGAATGCGAACCCTGCGCCCGCCTCCTGCGGCTCGATCTCGATCCAGCAATGTCCGTACTGTCCATGTCCGCCCGACTGTCGAATGAATTTGCCTTCAGCCTTCGCGGATTTGCGGATCGTCTCGCGATACGCAACTTGCGGCTCGCCGACTTTGCAATCGACTTTGAACTCGCGCAACATGCGGTCGACGATGATCTGTAAATGCAGTTCGCCCATTCCCGATATGATCGTTTGACCCGTCTCGGGATCGGTGCGAACCTGGAACGTCGGGTCTTCCTCCGCCAATTTTTGGAGCGCCACGCCCATCTTGTCCTGATCATTCTTCGTCGCGGGCTCGACCGCCACCGATATGACGGGATCGGGGAAGCTCATCGACTCGAGAATGATCGGCTCTTTCTCGTCGCAGAGCGTATCGCCCGTTGTCGTCTCTTTCAAGCCGACCGCCGCCGCGATATCTCCGCTGTAGACGATATCGATCTCCTTGCGATTGTTGGCGTGCATTTGGAGAATGCGCCCGATGCGTTCCTTCTTGCCCTTCGTCGAGTTGTACACGTACGAACCCGACTGCAGCGTTCCCGAGTACACTCTGAAGAACGCCAGCTTGCCGACGAACGGATCGGTCATGATCTTGAACGCCAGCGCCGCAAACGGCTCATCATCGCTCGCCGGACGCTCGTCCTCATCCTCGGTGTCGGGAATGATACCTTGGATCGGGGGGATATCGGTCGGCGCGGGCAGATAATCCACAATCGCATCGAGCAACGGTTGAACGCCGCGGTTGCGATACGACGTGCCGCACGTGACCGGCGTCATCTTGCAGGCGATCGTCGCCTTGCGAATGACGGCTTTGATCTCATCTTCTGTGACGGGATCGCCGCCAAGATATTTCTCCATGAAGTCGTCGTCCTGCTCCGCGCAAGCCTCCAACAGCTTGTCGCGATACTCTTCGGCGAGCTCCTTGAGATTGTCGGGAATGTCGATCTCGTCGGCGACTTTACCGAGGTCGTCCTCGTAAACGATCGCCTCCATCTTGATCAGATCGACTATGCCTTCAAAATTATCTTCGGCGCCAATCGGCAACTGGATCGGGACGGCGTTGGTGTGCAGACGATCGCGCATCATCTGAATGACATTAAAAAAGTCCGCTCCGGTTATATCCATCTTGTTGATATAAGCCATCCGTGGGACATTGTATCGTTCTGCCTGACGCCAAACCGTTTCGGTCTGCGGCTCGACCCCGCCGCGCGCCGTCAAAATTGCAACCGCTCCGTCGAGCACCCTCAACGATCTCTCAACCTCGACCGTGAAGTCGACGTGACCCGGTGTATCGATGATATTGATCCGATGATCCTTCCAAAAGCATGTAGTCGCAGCTGACGTTATCGTGATGCCGCGCTCCTGCTCCTGAACCATCCAATCCATCGTCGCCGCGCCGTCGTGCACTTCTCCGATCTTGTGATTGATTCCCGTGTAGAACAAAATGCGCTCGGTTGTGGTGGTCTTGCCGGCGTCGATGTGCGCCATAATACCTATGTTGCGAGTCTTTTCGAGTGAAAACTCCCTGGACACTTTCAATATCGCTCCTTACCTTCGACACGTCTGATTGATTGCTCGAACGTGCCGAGGATTACCAGCGATAATGCGCGAAAGCCTTGTTAGCCTCCGCCATCTTATGAGTGTCTTCCTTCTTCTTGATCGACGCGCCGGTGTTGTTGGCAGCGTCCATGAGCTCGGCGCTGAGGCGCGCGTCCATGGTCTTCTCACTGCGGAGTCTGGCATAATTGACCAGCCAGCGGATTCCCAACGTCATTCGACGCTCGGGACGAACCTCAACCGGCACTTGATAGTTGGCGCCGCCCACTCGACGAGCACGCACCTCGAGCACCGGCATGACATTTCGCAACGCCGTCTCGAATACCTCAAGCGGGTCTTTGCCGCTCTTCTCGCGAATGATCTCGAACGCATCATAGACGACTCGCTGAGCCACACTCTTCTTGCCCGACAACATGACTTTGTTGATGAATTTCGTGACTGTCTTGGAATTGTAAAGCGGATCGGGCAGGACATCGCGCTTCGGCACGGAACCTTTCCTTGGCATGTATGTAACTCCTCCCTTCTGCAATCAGCTCGGCTGACGATTATTTTTTCTTGGCTTTGGCTTTCTTGGCACCGTACTTCGAACGAGACTGATTGCGATCCTGAACGCCGGCAGTATCGAGAGTGCCGCGAATGATATGATAGCGGACGCCCGGCAGATCCTTGACACGCCCGCCGCGAATCAACACGACGCTGTGCTCCTGTAAGTTGTGACCGATGCCGGGGATATACGCCGTGACTTCGATCGAGTTGGTGAGCCTGACACGCGCGACCTTGCGCAGCGCCGAGTTCGGCTTCTTCGGTGTGGTGGTGTAGACGCGAGTGCACACGCCGCGCTTCTGCGGACAATTCTTCAAAGCGGGAGCCGTAGATTTCTCGACGAGAACCTGCCGACTTTTCCTGACTAACTGATTGATGGTTGGCATTTAACGGTTGACCTCCTTCCCGATTTTGAGGCCGCAGAAAACAACGCGACCCTCTTGAAAAGCGCCTAATACTATCATCGCCCCAAAAAAACCGTCAACGCGGTTCATGAGGGCATTGGAAACGACATTTCGCCTGGCGGTCAGAAGAAAATTCGACAGAGGGCGCCAAATCAACCTCCATGGCGCTTTTCATAAATCTGCGAAATTCGTATTTATCTCGCGTCGAGCTCATGTTCGGGGGTGACGTAGAGAGTTTTTTGCCCGACGAACACCACAAAGCCCGGGCGCGATCCCGAAGGCTTCTTCAACGCGCGGCACCTGACGTAATCAACGGGAACCTTCGACGAGCCCGACGCTTGAGAATAATGCGCCGCCACCTTCGCCGCGCAGATCAATGTCTCATCACTCGGCTCAACGTCCCCGCACTTGAGGATCACATGCGAGCCGGGAATGTCCTTCGTGTGCAACCAAATGTCGTTCGGCGACGCCGATTGCCTCAAGCGATCGTTCTGCACATTGTTCTTACCAATCAATATCTCCGTCCCGTCGGGCGCATGCAAAATCAGCGGCGCAGACTTCTTCGAAGACGCCGCTCGCTTCGACGCTTGTCTGAGGTACCCGCCCGCAATCAGCTCCGCGCGGATCTCATCAACGTCCGCCAACGTCATCGCCACGCTCAACGCATGTTCGATCGTCTCAAGATAGCCGATCTCCTCCGCGCATTTGTCTGTCTGCTCGTTGATGTACTTCGCCCCACGCTTCAGCTTATCATACTTCTTATAAAGCGCTTGGACATTCGCCGCCACCGTCAACCGCTTGTCCATCGGGATCACAATCCGTTCAGCCCGATCACTGTAAATGTTCTCAACCTCAATCGCATCGTCCGCATGATCCTTGAATTGATATCGATACGTCGAAAGATTGTCGGCAAGCACTTTCCATTCAGCCGCGTTCTCCGACTCGTCAAGCTCACGACGCAACACTTCAATCTTGTTCGTCGCTCGACGCAATTCATTTCGGATCAATCGGGTGAACACGTCTTTATCGGGCGGCACGTACGTGCTCATCATGCGATCCGCCGCCTCGATCATCGCCGACATCGTTTCATATTTAAATTTCTTCCCGTCGACATGCCGAAGATCGATCGATGAAAGCGCCAATACCTTGCCGTTGCCGTCGACCACCAACGTCGGGCTCGGCGCCTCGTCCTTCAGCTCGAGCAGAGTACTTTCGATCGATTGAGAGCTCGATCGGAACGCCGCCTCCCGCGCCGTCAACGGTCCGAATCCCTGACATACATTCATCAGCGCTTTGTCGAGTCGCAACGTCGGATCAATCCGCGCGGAAATTTCTTCAACGCTCGTTTCAAACAGATTGAGCTTGTCCTGCGCCGGCGGCGGTTGATAAATTTGATTGGGCAACACCGTCCGCACTCGACTGCTGTTGCTCCCGATCTTCTTGAGCGCGTCAACGATCAGCCCGTCTTTGATCAAGATGATGTTCGAGTACTTGCCTACCAGCTCGACCGTCAGCGTCAGCGTGTTGAGCTTGCCGCTCGCCATGCTGTCGATGTCGATGTCAATGACGCGATCGAGTTGCCGTTGTCGGACGGCGGCGATTCGCCCGTTCTCGAGATTCTTCCTCAACACCATGCAAAACGTCGGCGGCTCGGGTAAATTGTCGGCGGTGCCCGATGTGATGTACACCGACGGATTTTGAGGGTTGATCGACAATTGGAGAAGAAGAGTGCGCCCCGGTTGGCGGATCGCCATCGATAACGCCGCCCGCGATTGTTGAGATATTTTGTCGACGCGTCCGCCCGCCAGTTCATCATTGAGCTCCAGCGCCAGCGCCCGCATCGAAAATCCTTCCAAGTTCATCGTCGGTTCCTCTGCCGTCGATCAAAATTCGATGCCGAGTTGAGCATGAATGCCGTTGAGGAACGGGTGCTTAACCAGTTTCATCTCCGTCACCAAGTCCGCCCGATCGATCAGCGCTTGCGCCGCTTGACGCCCCGTCATCACCAAGTGCACATTCTCGGGGCGCGCGTCAACCAGCTTCATCATGTCCTCCTTGCCGATCAAATTCATCTTCACCGCATAATTGATCTCGTCGAGAATAATCATGTCCCAATCGCCGCTCGTCAGCGCGTCCTTCGATAACTTCAACGCCTCCGCCGCCGCGCGCTCATGCTCCTCCTCTTCGCCCGCGCTCGTAAAGCCCAAGCCGCATTGCTTGATCAATATCCGCCCGTTCGAAACTCGCGATAACCAATCCAATGCGTCAAGCTCGCCGTAACGTTGACCGCCCTTGATATACTGCAGGATCAAAACTCTCAGCCCGCCGCCGAACGCTCGCAACGCCAAACCCAACGCCGCCGTCGTCTTGCCCTTGCCGTCGCCCGTGTGCACGATCAATAATCCATGCTCAACCGTCGCTCGCTTCTCCGTCGCCGACGTCTCTACCTCCGTCGCCTGCTCCTCAACCGTCTGCTCAACCGTTTGCTCGACCGCCGCACTCTCGACCGTCGGCATCAATTTTTCCTTCGACATTTTCAACGCCTCCATGAAATTTTTGTGCTATAATACCCCAATCATTACGATCCGAGGTCTTATGATGAAAACTTTTTTTGTGTTCGTTCCGCTCATCGCCGCCTTCACCTTCCTCTGCCTCTACATCACCGAGCAGTCCGACGTGCTTCACATCGCCGACGAGCGTCTCAATACTTCTTTCGTGATCAACGGTCGCGATACAACTCTCGAGTGGACGCCCATCGCCTACCCATGCTCTTACGAGATCAAAACTTTCTCCCGTACCTCCGGCATGATCATCGGCGCTCCCGAGTATCATCAGTTCGCCGACGACTTTTCAAGCGACAGCCGATATCGCGTCCCGTCAACCGCAATTCCCATGTACTACTTCATCAGCGCCTACGGTCTGTTCGGCAAAGTCTTCGATTCGAACGTCGCCATCGCCAACCCGAATTTCACCTCGCCGCCCTCGCCCGTCCCCATCTTCCATTACAACGCCGACAATCCCGCAAGCCTCATGCCCTTCCTCGTGTGGCACACCGTCCCCGACGCCGTCTGCTACGAAGTCGAATTGCTGTCCGCGCCTCCCGAGATCGAAGGCGGCATCTCTCTGTCGAAGATGTTTCACCTCTTCAGCACTCAACAGATCTTCACCAACGGTTGGCAGGCTGATCTCCGCCCGTTCCAAAATCAATTGGCTCTCTACTGGCGCGCCAGAGCTTTGGGCTTTCACCATGAGCCCATCGGCGAATTTTGTAAAGCCGAACCGCTCGTCATCGATCTCAGTCAGCCCATGCCCACATGCCCTTTGATCAACAACTTCGATCAGATGCCCAATTTCGAGCAGCCCGTTTATCCCGTCTACTCGTGGATTCCGTTCAATCAGAAATCGTTGAAGTACGAGGTCGAACTGCTGAACCATCCGCCCACGCTCGAGCATGACGTCTTGCCGTCGCCCGATAGTTTGTGGCGCCAGTCGGGGCAGGACATTATGAGCCTCTATGATGAGTACGCTCGACCGTTCGCAGGTCCATACTATTGGCGCGTTCGAGCGCTCGATCAAAACAATCAGCCCGTCGGTACCTGGTCCGATAGCGAGAAGTTCATCGTCAATGATTACTCCAACGGCGTCGACTGCGCCATCTTCGGCGACAGCATTTCTCATGGCGGCGGCGCTCTGTCCTACGCGCCTTCGTCGCTCGAATACAGTTACGCGACTTATCTCGATTTCCCTGCCGTCAATCTGTCGAGGAGCGGCGACACTTCTCACACCACGCTCGAACGCTTTGAGACCGACGTTATCCCGTTCCGCCCCAAAAATTTGATCATATTGACCGGCACCAACAGCCTCCGCGCTCGAGAGATCAAAGCCGCCGACGTCATTGCCGACATCGATCAGCTCAACGTGCTCTGCGAGATTAATCATATCCGCCCGATCTTCCTCACGCTGATGCCGATCAACCCAACCAACATTCAAAACGCCTTCCACACGCCCACCGATCCCGATTGGCGTCAAAAGATGGAAACGATCAATGCTCATATCCGCGGGCTGAGATATTTCATCGACCTCGAGCCGTATTTCTACGATGCAAAGAAAATGCAGCTCGACGATCGATTGTCGGTCGACGGACTGCATCCCGATATCAAGGGCAAAATGATGATGGCGGAGATCATCAATCAGCATAAAAATCTGTTCGCGCAATGAGTAAATCAAAGCGGCGCCCCAACTTTCGGAAGGGCGCCGTCATTTATTTTGTTCGATGATCAGCCGTCGAGACGATCAGTCTTTCGAGAGATCGGCTCCGTCTTTGAGCCAGCTCATCATGCCGCGCAACTTCGAACCGACCTGCTCGATCTGATGCTCGGCATGCAGACGACGCTGCGCCAAGAAGTTTGCTCGACCCGCCGCACGATTCTCGACCAGCCAGTTGCGCGCGAAGGTGCCGTCCTGAATTTCCTTCAACGCCTGCTCCATCGCCTTGCGAACTTTCGGCGTGATGATCTTCGGTCCGGTGGTGTAGTCGCCATATTCGGCGGTGTCGCTGATCGACTTGCGCATCTTCGCCATGCCGCCCTCGTACATCAGATCGACGATCAACTTCATCTCGTGGAAGCACTCGAAGTAAGCGATCTCCGGCTGATAGCCCGCGTTGACGAGCGTCTCAAAGCCCTCTTGGATCAGATGAGTGACGCCGCCGCACAGCACGCACTGCTCGCCGAACAGATCGGTCTCGGTCTCCTCTTTGAACGTCGTCTGAATGACGCCCGCACGAGTGCCGCCGATGCCGCGCGCATACGCCAGCGCCAAGTCGAAGCATTTACCCGTCGCGTCCTGCTCGACCGCAAACACGTCGGGAACGCCGCCGCCCTCAACGTACGTGCGACGAACCAGATGCCCCGGACCTTTCGGCGCGACCATGAACACATCAATTTCCTTCGACGGAACGATCTGCTTGAAATGAATGTTGAAACCATGCGCGAACGCCAACGCCGAGCCCGGCTTGAGGTTGGGCGCGATCTCGTTCTTGTAAACGTCAGCCTGCTTCTCGTCGGGGATCAGGATCATGACGATGTCGGCTTCCTTAGTGGCGTCGGCGACCGAGAGAACCTTGAGACCCTGCGACTCGGCGATCGGTTTCGACTTGCTGCCCTCGTAGAGACCGACGACCACATTCACGCCCGACTCTTTGAGGTTGAGCGCGTGCGCATGTCCCTGGCTGCCGTAGCCGATGATCGCCACGGTCTTGCCGGTCATGACTTCCCAATTCACGTCTTGATCGTAATAAGTTTTCGCCAAAACAAATACATCTCCTTAGGATATTTTGTCCCGCCCGCCCGCCCACGATGTTGTCATTCAAAAATTTATCGCTCGACCTCCCACGGAGGAGGCAGAGGATTCTTGCGCATGATCACTGCGCCCGGGACGAAGTAACACGCATCGAGCGTGATCATGATCTTGCGAGTGAGTTCGGGCAATTGATTGAACGCACTGTCTTTCGAAAGGAACGCTCGCGAAGTCTGCGACCACCTCAACAGCATACACATGTCTTGAATGTAATTGAAAAACGGACGCGAGTCCAAAACCTCCGGCGGCCAATCGGGATATGCTCCCTCCGCTCCGCACTCCAAATCCTCAACGATGTAGAGCCCGCCCGGCGCCAACATTCTCCAAAACAGTTCAAAGCTCCGTCGCTGATCGCCCCAAGCATGCGACGCGTCGTCAATGATCACCGACGGACGAACACCGTTGAGCATCTGCTTGAATGTGCTGAACGTCTCGAACCGCGTGGCATCGCCGAGCACCACGCTGATCCGCTCCTCCGCGTAATCCAATGTTGATTTCATGATATCGACGCCGTAGATTTGAGCACGCGGAAAATATTCTTTCCACAGCCTCAACGACTCGCCCTTCCAACAGCCGAACTCGATCAACGAAAACTCATCATAGCGGAACGGCGCGAAGAACAGCTCATATTGTCGAAGGTAATCGTGCGCGAGAATGAGCCGACCGTTTTTGATCATCACCGACGCCTTGTCGGTTCCATGCTTGAAACCCATGAGGTCGAATGTCATTCGCTCCGCCGACATCATTTCGTCGATCGTCCCGCGCAAGTACTGAGGATAATTGTTCGATTCGAGCACCGCGCCGAGCTTCTCTCTGACGATCTCGAGCCCGCGTCGCTCCTCCTCGTCGAGCGTTTGCCTGTCGTCCATCGAATCACCTCACAATAAATTCTTGCCGTAGAACTCTCGTCCCGCCAACGACTTCTCGTAATTGTTGATCGTGTTCTCGCCGCGCTCGAGCGCAATGAGCCCCGTCCTGATCACTTCCATGATCCCGTACGGCGCCAGCAATTGCATGAACGCCGTCACCTTCTCGTCGTCGCCGGTGATCTCAAAGATCAGCGTCGTCGGTCGCACGTCGATCACATGCGCACGGAATAACTCCGCCATCTTCAACACGTCGAGCCGATTGGTGTCGTCCGCCGAAACTTTGATCATCGTCATGCCTCGCGTCACCGCGATCGACGCGTCCAATCGTTGAACCGCTTTCACCACCGGCATCTTCTCAAGCTGCTTGATCATCTGCTCGATCAGTCCCGCGTCGCCATGCACCACCACCGTGATCCGCGAGAACTCCGGCGATTGCGTCACGCCCACCGATAAACTGTCGATGTTGAACTCGCGCCGACTGAACATGCTCGCCACACGCACCAGCACCCCGGGCTGATTCTCCACATACACCGATAACACATGTTTCATCGTCGACGCCCCTCGTAAAAAATTTCATCGCGCATTGTATCACCTCGGCGTCGCCGTTTCAACTGTTTTATGTGCGATCGTCGCAAAATATTCCTCCCGCATCTCCAATTTGGTTTTCGGCGCCGCCCATAATTCTCCCAACGCGCTCAATCGCATGCCCGACGACAGGTGCGCAAACAGATCGGGATACTCCGGTTCGAGCCGACGGATCAGTTCCTTGATCGATTGACGATTGGTCGCGCCGTCGATCGGACAGGGCGACTTCACCACGTCGATCCCGTTGTCGACCATGAACGCTTCGATCTCATGCTCTCGAATGTAGCTCAACGGTCTGATCACCGTCACGCCCGTCCGATCCAAATACGTCTTCGGCAAGAACGTCGTCAGCTGCCCGCTCGACAACAAACTCATCAAAAACGTTTCGACCGCGTCATCGTGGTGATGAGCATATGCCACTTTGTTCGCTCCGATCTCCACCGCGTATCGATTAACCGCTGCTCGACGGAAATATGAACACGTAAAGCACGGACTGCCCTTCGTCGATCGGATCGTCCCGTTGATGTCAACACGCCGAACCGCATGCTCGATCCCCAACGTCGAGCAGAAATTTTTTATGCGCTCCACATCGAGCCCGCCTTCGAACATCGGATCGATCGTCAGCGCCTTCAACGTAAAATTTTTTTTGACCCTCGAGCGCAACTCCGCCATCGCCAGCGTCAGAAATAAACTGTCCTTGCCGCCCGACACTCCGAGCACGATCCGATCGCCCTCGTCGAGCAACTCGAACTCTACCACCGCTCGGATCAATTTGCTGAACAACAGTTGAGGCATGCGCATTTCGATCGCCCTCCCTTAATCTCGTGATTGCAATGTTTGACCGCCTTGTGATACAATTCAACGGTTATGAGGATTATAGCAGGAACGGCGCGCGGATTAAAACTCAAAACTCCGCGCGGAATGACAACGCGCCCGACGGCAGATCGGATCAAAGAATCGCTGTTCAACATATTGTCATGCATGATCGACTTCAGCCAACGGCGCGTGCTCGATCTGTTTGCGGGCTCGGGGGCGCTCGGGCTCGAATCTCTGTCGAGAGGAGCAACGGCGGCGACGTTCATCGATCGGAGCTCAACCGATTGCATCATCGACAACGCTCAACGCGCTCACTTCGATCATGTTGAGGTGATCCGCGCTGACGTGTTTCGAGCGTTCGAGCGATTGAGCGAGCGGCAATTCGATCTGATCTTCGTCGACCCGCCCTATCACATGGGATTGGCTCAACGCGCCGTCGAGCTCGTCATCGAAAAAAATTTGTTGGCGAGCGACGGGCTGATGATCGTCGAGATCGGCGCCGACGAGAAAATCACTTCCGCGCTCGATCGATTGCGACGAGAAGACTACGGACGCACCACAGCCATTGAAATTTTCGGGAGGATAACATGAGAAGAGCAGTCTGCACCGGCAGCTTTGATCCCGTCACGGTCGGGCACGTTGATATTTTCGAACGGGCGTCGGCGCTCGTCGATGAGCTCATCGTTTGCATCTTCATCAATCGGAAGAAGCAATATCGGTTCACGCTCGACGAACGATTAAAATTCTTGTCGATGGCGACCGATCACTTGTCGAACGTCAAGGTCGATCACTTTGAAGGGCTGGTGACCGATTACATGAGATCGGTCGACGCCAACGTGATCGTGCGCGGCTTGAGATCGACGGCGGACTTCGCTCACGAGTTCAACGAGGCGCAGATGATCAAACGGATCGATCCCTCCCTCGAAACCATATTCCTATTGACAGCGCCGCAGTTTTTATTTATAAATTCATCGGGGGTCAGAGAATTATTGTCCTTCAACGCGAGCATAACAGGTCTGGTTCCGACGCGCGTTGAAGCCGTAATAAAAAATTCAAGTGGGGATGATTATGGCAGTACGTGATACATTGGATCGGTTGGAAACGCTGGTGGCGGAAGCCTCGCACCTGCCTCTGACGGAGAAGATTGTAATCAACGAGCAGGATTTGATTCATCTCGTTGAGGAGCTCCGTCAAGAGTTGCCGCTCGAGCTCGAACGCGCCGAACAAATCATGCGCGATAAAGATTCGATCGTCAAGACGGCGCAGGACGAGGCGGCGTCGATCGTCAAGCAGGCAAAGCAATTCGCCGAGAAGCTCATCGACGAGAATGATATCGTGCTCAAAGCACGGGAGCGCTCGCAGACGGTACTCGCTCAAGCCAAGCAGCAGGAGCAGGAGATTGTCGAGCGCACTCGGATGAATGCGCGACAGTTGCAGGACGACGCGGATCGTTATGCCAATCAAGTGTTCGACCAATTGATATCGCATGTGACGAGCACGTTTCAGGGCGTGCAGCAGGCGCAAGCGGGGCTCGAGCAGGCGCGGCAAATACTTCAGCAGGCGAAGATTCAGATGAACCAAGCGGCGGCTCAACAGGCATATGCTCAGGCTCAGCCGGTGGCGTACAACAATGCGCAGATGCAAGGTCAGATGCAGGGTCAATCGCCGTACGGAGTGCCGACCGATGGTTGAGAGAAAAATTTTGCGGGCGACGTCGAAGGCGTTGCTCATTTTTTTTGCGTGTGATACACTGTCGACACCAATTGATGAGGAGTGATCGATGTGACCGAGAAGGAGAAGATGTTGGCGGGGCAATGGTACGATGCCAATAACGATCGAGATTTGATCGCCGAACGTCTGCGCGTCAAGGATTTGTGTTTCGATTTCAATCACACTCGTCCGAGTGATGTTTCGACCCGCGCGGAGCTGCTCAAAAAAATTTTGCCGCTGGTCGACGTCTCGACGGTTGAGATTCTCTCGCCGTTCGTGGTCGATTACGGTTACAACATTCGAATGGGCGCGGGCGTCTTCCTCAACCACGACACTTACCTCATGGACTGCGCGCCGATCACGTTTGGCAGTCATTGTTTCGTCGGACCGTCGTGCGGATTCTACACGGCGCTTCACCCGTTGGACGTCGAAAGAAGGAACGCGGGGCTCGAGCAGGCAAAACCGATCGAGATCGGCGACGACGTTTGGATCGGTGCGGCGGTGCGAGTGATGCCCGGCGTGACGATCGGATCGGGCTCGGTGATCGGAGCGGGCTCGATCGTGACGAAAAACATTCCGTCGGGAGTGATCGCGTTCGGCAATCCGTGTAGAGTGATCCGTCCCGTGATCGAGCCGCGACTCATGGTGTGAGGTGAGCGCTCGATGGCTGACGAAAATTTGATCGAGAGTGACGATCCCGAAGTGCGGCGTCCGACGATCGACGGGAAATTTTATTGGACGCTGTTCAAGTCGACGTTCGTAATCAGCGCGTTCACGGTGGGCGGCGGCTATGTGATCATTCCTCTGCTCAAGGGCAAGTTCGTCGACGAGTACCATTGGATCAGCGACAAGGAGACGCTCGACATGATAGCGATCGCGCAATCGACGCCGGGGATCATGGCGGTCAACACGGCAATCATGCTCGGGTATCGAATGGCGGGCGTGCCGGGCGCGGTGATCGGCATGTTCGCGACGGTGCTGCCTCCGTTGCTGATCATCATGCTCGTGGCGACCTTCTACGATCTGATCGCCGAGAACGAGTATGTGCAGTTGGTGTTGAAGGGCATGCAATGCGGGGCGACGGCGCTGTTGGTGAACGTGGCGATCGATCTGTTGATCAAGCAATTCAAGAAGAAATTGATCCTGCCGATAGTGATCATCATCGCGACGTTCGTCGCCAACCTGGTGTTCGACGTGAACATCATGATCCTGGTGGCGATCGACGGACTGATCGGTTTCTTTCTTATGCGCGAGAAGATTTACGGATAAAAAAACGGGCGCCCGCCGTGATATCACGCTTAATCAAGTCGTTGATTGCCACCGGTAAGACGATTGGTTAAGCCCCAATAGGAGCGACGGATAAAAAAGGGCGCCCGCCTGCTCGCGGGGCGGCTCGCCCTTCTCCCTTTCGCCCGAAATATTTTCAGTGCTCTAAACGTTGGGGAGCGACGGATAAAAAAGCGTCGGGCGTCCCGCGACGAGACGCCGACGCTTCCTTCGATGCTCCCAAGGATCGAAAGCTCGCCCTTATTTCTTTTGCCGTAAATATTTTCAGTGCTCTAAACGTTGGGGAGCGACGGATAAAAAAAGCGTCGGGCGTCCCGCGACGAGACGCCGACGCTTCCTTCAACAATCCGAAATGATGATGGTCGAAGGCTCGCCCTTATCCTTCCGTCGATGCTAAGCACTGAACGGACGGAAGGGGTGACGAAGGAAAGAACGGGCGCCCGCCTCCGCTCGGGGCGGCTCGCCCTTATCCCTTTCGCCTGAAATATTGTCAGCGTTTTAATCTTTGAGGAGCAACGGCTAAAAAGCGTCGTGCGTCCCGCGATGAGACGCCGACGCCTTCGTCAACAATCCGAAATGATGATGGTCGAATGATGACGGAGGAAAGGACGGGCGCCCGCCTCCGCTCGGGGCGGCTCGCCCTTATCCCTTTCTACTGAAATATTTTCAGTGGTTTAATCTTTGGGGAGCGACGGATAAAAAAAGCGTCGGGCGTCCCGCGACGAGACGCCGACGCCTTCTTCAACAATCCGAAATGATGACGGTCGAAGGCTCGCCCTGATCCCTTTCGCCCGAAATATTTTCAGCGGCTCAACTTTTGGGGAGCGACGGATAAAAAGCGTCGGGCGTCCCGCGATGAGACGCCGACGCCTTCTTTAACAATCCTACGGACTTTTTACTGTCGGGAGGATAAACTCATGATGATTTATTGGTTACTGTTTTTCGAGTTCGCGAAGATCAGTTTGGTATGCGTGGGCGGCGGTTACGCCTCAATGCCTCTGATCCAAGCCAGCGTGGTCGACGGCTACCATTGGCTGAGCCTCTCGGAGTTCATCGACATCTTCACCATCTCGCAGATGACGCCCGGACCGATCGGCATCAACGCCGCCACGTTCGCCGGCATGAAGATCGCGGGAGTGGGCGGCGCGATCTGTGCCACCATGGGATTCGTCACGCCGTCATTGTTCCTGTGCATCGCGCTCGCCAAGATCATGTTCAAGTACGGAGACCTCGGTTCGATCCACGGCATTCTCAACGGACTTCGACCGGCTGTCATGGCTTTGATCGCCGCCGCTTGCGTGAGCTTCGTGCTGCTCGCCGTTTGGAACGTCGAAAACTTTTCGAAGGCAAATCTCTCCTCGCTCGACGTCAGAGGTCTCATCATTTTGATCGCCGCACTCGCCGCCGCTCGAATGAAGGTCGGCGCGATCAAATTGTTACTGGCGTCGGGAGTATTGGGGCTCGCCCTCGGCATGTTCCTTTGATGTTCGTCACTGCTTCCCGATCAGGATCAATCCGATCGTTCCAAAGTCAGAGTCGCGCCGCGAACCTTTGATCAGAATCGTATCATCATCGCGCAATACCGTCTTCAAATGCTCAACCAGCTCTTGCGCGTTCTCAAAATGCGGTCCGAGATTTTCCTTCGGCAGCACCTCTCGCAAGTAGATCATCTCCGGTCCGTGCGTGACTATGTAATCAAAATTCGTCTCGACGATCGGATCGCGCAACTCTCGATGGAGTTCCGGTGCCAACTTCCCAAGATTGACGATGCGCCCCAAAACCCCTATCATTCGACCGTTCGGTTTCTTCATGTGCGGCGCAGCCGTGAGAGCACGCTTGAATGAAAGCACCTCTGCATTCCAACTGTCGTCGATCACTCGAACGTTCTTGCCATCAAACTCAACGTCATTGTATTCGAGCCGACCATACATCGGTTGATAATCGTTGAGCCGCTCGACCGCTGCTTGAATATCTTCACCCACCGCCTTCAGCGCGCCGAGGACCAACATCATGTTCATCACGCTCGCCATGCCGTAGGGCGTCACTTTGAATTGAACCGCCTCGCCTTCGATCTCCGCGCGAACCTCATGCCCATTTTCGACGTCCTTGATATCCAATATCTTCGATGTTGCATTATCGCTCGAGCCGCAGACGATCTGTCGCGCGGCATATTTTGTTGCGCGCTCTCGAACGTAATCAAAGCCCTCAAGTTGATCGTGATAGACAGCAACCCCACCGTCAGCCATGCCTTGGAAAACTTTCGCCTTGACTTTGATTATATCGTCCAGGCTTCGGACGGAGGGACTGATCGTTTGCGACATGCCTATCTGAGTGATGATCGATACGTCCGGATTGATGTCGTCGGTGATCGGTCCGCGGTTCATCCATAACGCCGACATGGCAATCTCAACGATTGCATAATCGTAATCACGAGCGAGACTTGCCAGCAGAAGAGGAACTCCGACGCGCGAATTGTAATTTTCGACGGTAGCGATAAACTTTCTGTGCTGCAGCGCAAACTTGAGCATGTCGGTGACACTCGACTTGCCGACCGTGCCGGTAATGGCGATCACTTTACCGTTGAATCTCCGTCGTGCGGCAAACCCGAGCTCGATGCCGGCTTTAATCGGATCTTCGACAAGCAGTTGAGGATAATTCGGCGGCAATCCCTCAACGTATCGCTCGACGATTGCTCCCACCGTTCGATCGGCGACGCGCTTCAGAATGCCGTGAGTGTCGACGCGATCAGCTTTGTTGCCCTCGTGGAAATCGACTCTGCCGGGTGTCGAGACGACGAACATATGTGGAGCGGGCAACTCCTTCATGGAGTTCCGACCTCTTACGATCGAATTGGCGAACCAATCATCAGGCGGCACCACCAGCCATCGCCCGCCCGTCACTTGACGAATTTGCTCGGCGTTCCAACATTGCCCCGGCTTGGATCGATAGATGATGTCGGGGAACGTTCGATTGAAGTGCGGGGCGTGAGGCAGTTGCAGTTCGATCAGATGCGGGTCTTTGAACGGTCCGAACCATTTACCATTGACGTTGAGGCGAATCTGAATCTGTAGCGGAACGTTCGAGATTCGTTTCAAATCAGGCGCTCGCAGTCCGAATTTCTCTCGATAGATCACGCCCGGCTTCCATCGATTGACCGGCCACATCCAATCGCAAAGATCATGTTCCATACCGTTGCCGTACGGTGCCATATTGCATTCATGGATCGGTCTTGCCTCGATGAGCGCCGAGCACTTTCCTTCGAACGGTTGATTGAGTTTCCAATAAGTCTCAACGTAGAGCATGCGACGAGTATTCATCGTTCGACACTCCGGCGGCACTCGATAGCCGACCATCAGCAACGGTCCCAACGCTCGCGGTCCGATGATCGCGTCGTCGGGCACCTTGTCGACGATCCATTCGGGGCGCGGCTCATTCAACGGCTCGATACGATGATGCTCCATGTTCGACGGAGCGATGATCAATTCGTCGTTCGAACGATTGATTGTTGTCTCAGCTCCGCGCGGAGCGGGATTCAAATCCATTTCGACAGCGCCGTTTCTGATCTCAACTTCAGTTCCCGCCGCTCGACACAACTCGGCGAACCAATTGTTGATCCGATCGCGAGAACGAGTAGCCGGCACAACGTAGCCGTAACCGTTGCGCAACGGAATAAACCTCAATCGCTTGACACCGTCACGATCGATCGTCAACGACAGACCGCATGCATCATGCTCGCCGCGCGTCTCGAACAGAAAATCGCCGGTGTCGTAAACAATCGGGCGTTCATTGTACTTCTCCATGTAATGGATATTATGAGAGTGGCAACCGAGCACGGCATCGGCTCCGCAATCAATGAGCACTCGACCGAGCGTCTTCATGTAATCGAGCGGCTCTTTGATGTTCGGTAGCCCCCAATGAGGAGCGACGATCACCACGTCGGCATGTTTTCGAGCGTCGGCGATCTTATCGGTGAAGGTCTTGCGCCAGAGTTCAATGTCCTTCGGCGGCAGGTACCAAGTGCCCGCGTCATTGTCGGTCGACGCGAAATATTTCATGGTGGCGTCGACGGAGAAGATCGCGACGCTCAAATCTTTGACCTTGACGAAGACGGGCTTGGACGCCTCATCAATGTTGGCGCCCGCGCCGCAATGGATCAGTCCCGCCTTATCGAGATAATTGACATGGTCGAGCACGGCATCGCGACCGTAATCGCCGGTGTGATTGTTGGCGGTGAGCACGACTTCGATGCCGGCATCATTCAAGATGTTAAGGAGCTCGGGGCGTCCATGGAAGTAAAACGGACCACCCTCGCCCTTTTCCTGCCCCTGTTCGCCGAGCGTCGAGATCACGCATTCGAGGTTGACGATGCGAAGGTCGGCATTGATCATCGCAGGGATATTTCCAAACTGCCGGCACTCGTTGACGCGCCAATGCATGCGTCGAGCAAGGACGACGTCGCCGCCGAAAAATATTTCCGCCGTATTGTTCGAATCCGAAACGTCTTGAACGGGCTCAACACTCTGTACGGAATCCTCAACCGGTTCAACGGGCTCAACGATCTGAATCGGGGTAGCGGAATTTGAAATGAGCGCAGCACTCGGTTGAGGAGCATGATCGCGTCGAGCGAGATAACGACGATAGGCGACAAAGCCCGACAGGAAATGTTCAATGTCATCGTTGCGAGCACGGAACTCGTGGTGACGCATGAAGAAGGTGCCGTTGATCGATTCGGGGCGAGCAAAGTACATCGCGAACTCGGGATAAAAATATCCGTTGAGCATGTTCGCCGCCCGCGCCTCCATCGCCGCATAGAAGTCTTCGAAGTTCACCGTCGAGAGCAGCGACGACATCTCGGGCATCGACTTCATGCGCTCGAGCATGGTATCGGCAGCCATCATCAGTTCCATCAACGTCGGGTATTGAGTGTCGCGATGATAAATGAAACGCAAGTGATCAATGAAATTCTTGATTCCGAACTCAAAGTACTCGGGGCGCGGGTCATACTTGGTGAGCTCGTTGACGGCGTACGACAGCCAATGATCGTGATGCTTCCAATGGTCTGTGGCGATGAAACGATCGAACGCCGACTGCGCCGCCTCGAGCAACCACGGCTCGCGAGTGAACGAGTAGAGGCGCATCAGCCCGAATACAGCTTCGCCGTCGTAGTAGACGATGCGGAACGGCTCTTTGATCGACAGATCGGTTGAGTTGAGCACGTGGACGAATGAGCCGTCAGGCTTCTGCATGGTGATGATGCCGCGAGCGAGCGCGTTCATCAACGGGAGATATTTCGGAGTGCGCATGACGTCGGTGAATTTGGCGAGCGTGACGATGGGGACGCCGAGCGCGCCCAACTTAAATTCCTTCGACGAGGGTTCTTCGATGAAAGCGGCGGTATTGCCGTCGGGAAATTTGATCCAACGGACGAACTTCTTGACGGCGTAATCGATGCCGCGAATGATCGCTTGACGGAGTTGTTCATTGCGCTCGTCGGGAAGATAAGTTTCGTAGACGTCGAGCATGGCGAAGATCGAACTGAAATGTCTCAACGAATTGTAGGACGGGACGATGCGATCGTCGCAAGGAAAAAGTCCGTAGACGAATCGACCGTCGTCTTGAATTTGACGAGCGAGATGGTTGGCGCCGCTGCGAGCGATCGACAGGATCAGATTGGGATCGATGGGCGAGACGCGACGATGTTCGGCGCCGTCGATCGATTGAGGCTCCTCACCGTCGATCACAAACGCGCCGCCGGTGTTGAACACGACGACGGGAGCGTCGGGCTTGAGCGCGGGGAAATCCCGATTGAATCTCGTGCGGCAATAGGCGTTGGCGCGATCGATGTTGAGCGCGCCTTTATTGTTATTGCCGTCGTAGAGCATGAGGTTGGCATTGAGCTCGCATTCGGTAAAGGCGATGGAGAAGTCGGGGCTCAACGCGATGCCCGGTTTGAAATAATTCCTGCGGATTTGACCGATGAGTTTCAGTAACTGCTCCCAAGTCATGGCTTCGGCATCGACAACCCAATCCGCGCGGAGGATCGTCGGCTCGATCGATCCGATCGCGTTGATCAATTGATCGAGTGCGCTATCGAAGGCGACGGCGGGATCAATGTCCGACGCATGACGAACGACGGCGCGAGACTTCATGTCGGTCGCCGACAAAAATAGTCGGCACGGTCGGAACGGCTTGCGCTCGAACTCATCAATGAACTTCTCCTTTAATCGCTCTGATGATTGCTTCAAATGCATTTATGATCTCCTCTCGTTGTAGATGTCGCGCACGCATTTGAGAATGTATTTGTTGTTTTGAGCGTTGCGCACTCCGTCCTTGATCCATTTTTTTCGACCGCCGAACTCGTTTGCCGCCTCGTCCTCGACAGATTTCATCGACGCCAGCACTCGCTTCATCACGTTCGGACCGTAAAACACATTGTCCTTGAACACCGCCGCGCCGTCCACGTACCGATATTTTTTGATCAGCTTGCTCGAGATTTTCTGCTTGTCATTGAGATCGACCGACAGCGGATACCACAAAAGTTTCGCCACGCCGTATTTGCCCGCGAATATTTTTGCCTCCGATGCCTTGTCCTTCAGCGTCCACGACAGATTTCTGTCCGTCGGATACTTTTTGATCTCCTGCACCGCGTCCTGCGACCAACGCGCCATGCCTTCGAGGTACCAACCGTTTCTGAAATACGTTGCGCCGTACTGAATCAGATGGAAGTATTCATGCGTCGGCGTCGAATTTTTATGCGGGTCTGCCGTCGATGCAATTGAAATATGCAACGCGCTCTCGTTCGGATTGTGCTTGGATTTCTTCCTCACGCCGCTGAACGCCAGCCCGTTTTGGTTGTTCATGTCCTTCTTCGCGCAGACGTCTACCTCGATCGTCTTGACGTTCTTGTATCGAGCAGAGCCGAGCGGATCGGGGAAACCAAATTCGTCGTGGAAGACCGCTCGCGCCGCATTGATCTGCGTGGCGATGTCCTCAACCACATCGGGCACGCCGTTGTTGTCGACGTCGGTCGCAATCACCGCCGCATCGCCCTCGCGCTCATAGTTGACGTACACGATCCCCTGTTGATAGATTTCCGCGCGGACGCTCGTCATCGATCCGATCATCAACGCCGTCGCCATCAACGCGCTCAATAAAAATTTCATGCCTCTGCCTCCCGCGCTCTCATCATGCCGAGCAAAAGTTTCGCCCACATGCCCGCCACCGCCGGCTGAGAGAATTTCTTCAAACTCGACGGCGCGTTGTCGGACATGCGTTGACGGAGCTCGGGGCTCAACAGAATCTGCGCGATACGATCCGCCATCAACTCAACGTCGGCGAACGGCACCAGATAACCGTTAACTCCGTCCTCGATCATGTCCGCAGGTCCGTACGTGCAATCGAGCGCCACCACCGGACACCCTTGATACAAACTCTCTTGAATGACCAGCGGCGCGCCTTCGTAATCGCTCGTGAGGATCAGCAGCGCCGCGCTCGCAAACACCGACGGCATGTCTCTGCTGAAGCCCTCGAGCACGACCGACTCGCTCAAGCCCTCGTCATTGATCCGCTGTTGAAGATGATCTGCCAACGGTCCTTCGCCGTAGAAGTGCAGATGAGCCCGGGGAACTTTTTGCAGCACGAGCTTGAACACGTCAAGTGCTCGATCGGGATTTTTTTGCCCCGTCAATCGCCCGACGAGGATCACCTTCATCGGATCGAGCGGGCGCTCAACTCGATTGATGTTCGCAAGCGAATGCGGCAACGTCACGACGTTCGTCAGCCCGTAGCGCTTGATGATGTCTTCGCGCTGCCGATTGGTCAACGCCATCACCGCATCGGACTTCAACGAGCTGTCGGTAAGGAAATTGAACCAACGCTTGGTCGGCGACGTGAACGGATCAAACGGCTCGAGCACATGCAGATTGTGCAGCAGGTGCACGACGAAAATATTTTTCCGATCGCGACGCTTGGCATCAACATAAAATCTCGAGTACTCGGGACTGCGATCGGCGATCATGAAATATTTTTTGTTCCGATCCGCCGTCAATCGATCGAGCCAATGAGCGATCACCTTCCGCCCGCTGTCGAACGCCTTGTGCTCATCGACGAGCTCCAACGATTTCGGCACGGATTTCTTATCGACGATCTCATAAATCTCTCGAATGGCAACCGACCCGTCGGGGCGATAGTACTCCGCCGACTGCACCGCGCCCGTCTCCGGCTCAAGCTCCTGCCGACGGCTCAAGAAGCCGAGCGTGTCAAACGTGTCGCGACGAATTTTTTTGCCGTCCTCGAAATAATTTATGTACCTCAATTTCTGATTGTCGGGATCGAACGCGCAATACATCAACAGCCGATCGTCACGACGAACGCGCATGTCCGAGCCGCGATATTCGATCAGACAATCGGCGCCGATGGGCGGCAGTTGAGCGATCTTCTCCGGCGTCGTCTCACGATCGATCCCTTGAAAGTAATCGTACATGTTGAGCAGCTTGCCGTCGGGACCGTAGCGCGCAAGATTATCCGTCGCGTCGTTTTGATATTCGTTGGTCAGCAGTTGAACGTCGCAACCGAAATACTTCTTGAACAGCGTCGCTCGACGAAGTGCCGACAGCTCCAAGCCCGATGCATTCGTTTTGAAGTTGCGCAACATGAAGAACACGACCGCGTTGCCCGCCTCGAGCTCGCGCTTGAACTTCTCAACGTTGAGCTCCTCGACGAGATCATTGTCGGGAGACTTCAACGGCGTCGGCGTCGGGGCTTTCGGAATCTGCAACTTGACGGTCGACGGGTAAACGTACGGCTGCGAAACTCCGTCGCCCTCGACAACCGACACTTCCAATCGCAATTCGACGTTGACCAAATCTCTGAAGCCCGGCGGTCGAAGTCCGAATCGCTCACGATAGATCACGCCCGGCGTCCAACGATCGGTCGGGTAGAGCCAATCGCAACCCTCGTGCTCCATGCCCGCTCCGAAAGGCGGCATCGCATCTTTGATCGTCGGCACGCCCAACATTCGAACGTTGCAATTTTGTTCGATCGGTTGATCGATCGTCCAATACGTTTCGACGTAGAGCATGCGGCGACGCGTCATCACCATGCATTCGGGATCGATCCGACAGCCCACGAGTTTTAATAAGCCCAATTGTTGAGGCTCGATAACGGCATCGTCGGGCACGCGCTCAACAATCCAATCGCTCAACGGTTCGCTCAACGGAAGAATTTTTTCGGCGTCGCGTCTCGCCGTCGACACCTCAATCGGCTCAAGTTCGATCGATTTCCGCGCGG
Organism: Selenomonadaceae bacterium; assembly: GCA_017477125.1. Classification (GTDB taxonomy): domain Bacteria; phylum Bacillota; class Negativicutes; order Selenomonadales; family Selenomonadaceae; genus Quinella. The sequence continues at coordinate 4,508 of JAFUXN010000015.1, read as the reverse complement.
AAGGCTCGAACGAGAATTTGATCAGCCCGTTGTTGATGAGCTCGCCGACGGTGTTGAGCTTCCTGCTCTCATCGATCATGTACTTACCGATCTGATCGGCTTGAGCTTTGGTTGCGGGCAACGTCTGACGACGACCGATCAGCAACGGCGTGAAGATCACCTGCTCGACCCCGTCCTTCGACGCCACAATTGAAAATGCTCCGCCGAGTGTAGGCTTGATGTCGAACAAAAAATTAGCGGCGTCGTAGACGATCGGTCGACCGTTGTAATTCTCGACGCCGTAGAGAACATGAGAATGACAGCCCAACACCGCGTCGGCGCCCAGATCGATCAGCAGATGCCCGATCGTCTTCTGATGTTCGGATGGTTCTTTGACGCCGTTGTTGCCCCAATGCGGAGCGACCAACACCAGATCGGCATGACGTCTCGCGTCGGCGATCAATTGCCCGACGGTCGAGCGCCAGAGTTCGGGCTGATCGATCGGAAGATGAAAGACGCCCGCGATCTCGTCGGTGGCGGCGAACGGTTTCATGGTCGAATCGGTGTTGATGATGGCGACGATCAGATCGCCGGCGCGAGTGTAGAGAATCTTGGACGCCTCATTGAAGTTGGCGCCCGAGCCGACGTGAAGAATCCCAACGCGATCGAGCAGTTCATTCTGTTCGATCAAAGCCTCGTCATAGTAGTCTTTCGAATGATTGTTGGCGGTGAGAACGACATCGATGGCGGCGTCGGTGAGCAGATTGAGCTGTTCGGGGCGCGCGTGGAAATAATACTGACCGCCTTCGCTCTTATCGATCCCTTGACGCCCTTGATTGGCGACAACGCATTCGAGATTGATGATGCGAAGATCGGCGTCTGACATGATTTTGAGATCGCCGAACGGTTTGGGCACGAGCTTCCAATGCATGCGCCGACCGATGTTGACGTCGCCGCCGTAGAAGATCACCGACCGACCTTCGGGGCGCTCGATCGATACGTTTGAATGATCGATCGGATCGTTTACGGGCTCAGGCGATTTTTTTTTATCGGCGTCGACAGCCTCATCGCCTGCTCGTCTGTTGACGATGCCGCTGCCCTCCGCTTTGCCCTCGAGCAGCTTTTGACTCGGAATCGGATCATGATCGCGATGCGCGAGGTAACGACGATAGGCGACGAAGCCCGACAAGAAATGTTCAACATCATCTGTGCGAGCGCGGAATGCATGATGTCGAATGAAAAACGCGCCGTTGATGACGCCGGGGATTTTGAAGAACATCGCGAACTCGGGGTAGAAATATCCGTTGAGCAAATTCTTGGCGCGGCTCTCCATCGCCGCATAAAAATCATCGAGCGGCACTCGCGCGAGGAGGTCAGCCATTTCGGGCATCTTCTTCATGCGCTCGAGCATGGTATCAGCCGCCATCATCAATTCCATGAGCGTCGGGAACTGCGTATCGCGATGATAGACGAACGGCAGGAAGTCGAGGAAGTTGTTGATGCCGAACTCAAAGTACTCGCGTTTGGGCTGATAGAGCGTCAGCTCATTGATCGCGTACGACAGCCAATGATCATGGTTCTCCCAATGGTTGGTCGCGATGAATCGTTTGAATGCCGCTTCCGACGTCGCGCGCAACTTCTCGTCCTTGGTGATCGAGTAGAGCCTCATCAATCCGAAGATCGCCTCGCCGTCGTAGTACACGATCCTGAACGGTTCCTTGACCGAGTAGTCTTCAGAGTTGAGCACGTGAACGAAACTGCCGTCGGGATTTTGCATTGAGTAGATGCCGCGCGCAAGTGCCTCCATCAACGGCAAATTCTTCTTGGTCTTCATGAGGATCGAATGCTTGACGAGCATGACCAGCGTCACGCCGAGCGCCCCAAGTTTTATCTCGTTGCCTTCGAAGTCAACGGGGTAAGCCGCTTCGGTTCCGTCGTCGAGCGTGCGATACTGAATGAAGGTCTTCAATCCGTACTTGAGCGCCTTGTTGATCGCCGAGCCCAATTTTGAGTTGCCCATCCTGCCGTAAGTCTCATAGACGTCGAGCATGGCGAAGATCGAACTGAAGTGCCGCAGGGTGTTGTAGGACGGAACGACCTTGCCGGTGCATGGATAATGCCCGTAGATGAATCGACCGTTGGGCTTGACTTCGCCCGCGAGGTACGCCGCACCCGAGCGCGCCATGCGAAGGAACGCCGCTTCGTCGATGTTGGAAACATCTCGATGACCCGCGTTGATGTCGGTGCCGGTGATCATCAACGGCTGCTTCTCGTCGTCGGAAACGAAGGCGCCGACGGTCTCAAACATCACGACGGGATCGTTGGCGTTGAGCTTGGGGAACTCGCAACCGAATCTCGTCCTGCAATATTCATCGCAACGCTCCGAGCGAAACACGCAATTTTTATTGCCGTCCTTGCCGTCCTTATAGAGCATCGTGTTGGCGTTGAGCTCCGTTTCGGTGAACGCGAGCTTGAAATCGCGATCGAGCGCGATGCCCTTCCGAAAATAATTTCGTCTGGTCTTGCCGATCAGATTTAAAAATTCCTGCCACGTTGTGAGCGCCGAACCTCTGATCCAATCCGCGCGGAGTATCGTCGGCTTGATCGAGCCGAGCGCCGACTTCAACGATTGAACGGCAGCGTCCCATGCGGCGGCAGGATTATTGGCGACGGCATGTCGAGTGATCGCTCGCACCTTCATATCGGAGGCGGCGAGGAATAATACGAACGGTTGATTGGAGAATTGCGAAGCGGCGTCGAGGAACGTCGGCTTGAGCCGCTTCACCAATTGATCAAATGACATCGGATTGCCCCTTTCGATGGAGAAAAATTTTTGGCGCATTATATCACGGTGGTAAGAATCGGATCAAATTTATATCACAATCTGCGCGATTATGATACAATCATCGACGGAGGTGATCAAATTGAACGTAAATGAATTGACGCGAGACGATTGGTTGCGGGCGACGTTCCCCGAGTGGGGCAACTGGCTGGTCGAGGAGATCGATGCGACGGTCGTCGAGCCCGGCAACGTGGCGATGTGGTGGCTGGGCTGCATGGGCGTGTGGCTCAAGACCGAGCGCGAGACGAATTTGACGATCGATTTCTGGGTCGGGACGGGCAAACGCTCTCACCCGACGTTGCCCATGACCGATCAACATCAGTACCACAAGATGAGCGGCAGTCGAATCACGCAACCGAATTTGAGATTGACGGCGGTGGTGATCGATCCGTTCGCGGTCAAGCATCTCGATGCATATCTCTCAACGCATTTCCACAGCGATCACATTGATCCCTATGCGACGGCGGCGGTGTTGAGGAATTGTCCGTCGGCGAAGTTCATTGGTCCGAAGGCATGCGCCGACGTTTGGAAGTCATGGGGCGTTCCCGACGATCGGATCGTCGAAGTGAGACCCGGCGACGCGATCACGATCGGCGACGTGAAGATCACTGCGCTCGAGTCGTTTGATCGCACGACCGAGATCACTGAATACCCGATCGCCGGCGTCGAAGGCTCGATGGACGATAAGGCGGTGAATTATGTGCTCGAGACCGGCGGCGGAGTGATCTACCACGCGGGCGATTCGCACTATGCCAATCAATTCGTCGAGCACGGCAAGCGATTCAACATCGACGTGGCGATCGGCGCGTACGCTCATAATCCGATCGGGATCACCGACAAGATGACGGCGTCGGACTTCATTCGCATGGGCGAGGCGCTCAACGCCAAGGTGATCATTCCGATGCATTATGACACGTGGAGCAATTTCCAATCGGACGTGCGCGAGATCGAAATGCTCTACGATCTGCAAGCGGAGCGGTTGGGCTACAAGTTCCACCCGTTCATCTGGCAGTTGGGCGGTCGATACATCTACCCGCTCGAACGGTCGAAGAGGCGATTCAATTACGAGCGCGGTTTCCCCGACGCGTTTGAGCAGCCCGGCAAGCTGCCCTTCGTCAACTTTTTATGATCGATAGGAGGATCGCAATGGATATTGGAATGGTAGGGCTGGCGGTCATGGGCAGGAGCCTCGCGCTCAACATGGCCGATCACGGCTTCAAAGTTTCGGCTTGGAATTACACTCCCGATCTCGTTGAGCAGTTCGCGCGAGAGCATGCGCACCCCAACGTCGAGACCTTCACCGACCTCAACGCGTTTGTTCAATCGCTCGACCGTCCGCGCAAGATCATGTTCATGATCATGGCGGGCGCGCCCGTCGACAGCATGCTCGACAGCCTGATCCCGTTGCTCGACGAAGGCGACATCGTATTCGACGGAGGCAACTCGTTTTTCGAAGACACGATCCGTCGGCACGATCGTCTGAAGGCGGCGGGGCTCAACTACTTCGGCGTTGGGATCAGCGGCGGCGAGTCGGGCGCGCGCAGAGGTCCGTGCATCATGCCCGGCGGCGATCGCGACGCTTATGAGCGCGTGCGTCCGATCTTCGAATCGATTGCCGCGCGAGCGGAGGGCGAGCCGTGCTGCGCTTATATCGGTTCGGATGGCGCGGGTCATTACGTCAAGATGG
>JAFUXN010000014.1 GCA_017477125.1 Selenomonadaceae bacterium | reverse complement strand
GATGTATCATCGGCGGACGTGGTGTCGTCGACCGTCGAAGATGTATCATCGGCGGACGTGGTGTCGTCGACCGTTGAAGTAGTGTCGTCGGCTGACGTGGTGTCGTCGACCGTTGAAGTAGTGTCGTCGGCTGACGTGGTGTCATCGGCGGAAGTTGTATCATCGATGGTCGAAGTCGTGTCGTCGGCGGAAGAAGTGTCGTCGACCGTCGAAGAGGTGTCATCGGCGGACGTGGTATCATCGACCGTCGAAGTCGTGTCATCGGCGGACGTGGTATCATCGACCGTCGAAGTGGTGTCGTCGGCGGACGTGGCGTCGTCGGGCTTCGTCGTCGTGGTGTCGTCGGGCTTCGTCGTCGTGGTATCGTCGGGCTTCGCCGACGTGGTATCGTCGGGCTTCGCCGACGTGGTGTCGTCGGGCTTCACCGACGTGGTATCGTCAGGCTTTGCCGACGTGGTATCGTCAGGCAGCGATGAGGTTGTGTCGTCGTCTTTCTTCTTCTTCTTCTTTTGAGCTTCCTTCTCGGATCTGCGCCTCTTGAGCTCTATGAGGAGCGCCAGTTGCGAGCCCTTGGTAGTGGCAGCGCTCTTCTTCTTCTTGTCCGATATCTCTTTGAGCTTTGCTTTCTTTTCGGCGGCGGTCATATTGATATACTCCTCATAAGCCTCCGGATTGCCCTTGAGATAATCGAGATCCTGCGCCTCGAGTTCGGCGAGCGAAGGCGTTCTGTTGTAAACGTCCTTGCCCTCTTTGATGCGATCGTTGGTCTTGTCGCTCGAGTCTTTGATCCAATTGAGAGCGGCATCAGCCTTATCCTTACTGCTCGCCCCGCTCTTGAGCGTCTTGACGGTGTCCATGCCGCTCTTGGTCATGCTGCCGACGTCGTTGGCGATGTTCGCCGAATGCTTGAGCTTCTTGGTCACCTCGGTTTCGCCGGTGAACTTTTCCGCGACCGTCGTGCCCATGATGATGGCGGTGCTTCCCGCCTCAACAACCTTCGCGCCGACCTCAATGACCTTCTCGGCGGTCGACTTCAACGCGCCGGCGATCTGCCCGATGATCGATTCCTTCTCGCCGCTCAAGCCGTCGACCGAAAACTTACTTTGAGCATCGATCTTCTGCGCCAACTTGAGCTCGAACGTCCCGAACTCGCCCTCGGTATAATCCTCGGTGTAGTTCTCGACGTACATGTTGTTTGCGGAGACCAATCGAAAATCGCCCGCCTTCGTCAGCACCGACAACAAAACTCCTCTGTAGTAGCCCGGCTCGGCGTTGGCTAAAACGGGTTCCTCCTCTTGCGCCCACTTCGACAACAAGAGCGTATCGCGCAACTTATTCTCGTCGCCCTTACTCCCGACGAGCCCGGCGACTGCCTCGCCCAACGCGCTCGGGTTCAACGGCAGGTAGAGATTGCCCTTGATGTGCATCTTGACCGTGCGAACGATCGTTTTGGCATCCTCGTCATCATCATCTGCGTCGGGATTTTTGACCTTCGCCAGCTCGAACAAAATATCAGCCGACGTGATTGGACTTTGAGCGGTGCCGTCGGAATCGATCAAGATATCGGGATTGGCGGCACCCCCTCCGCCCAAACCAGCTGCTTTCACTCCTACAGTTTCCGCCATGGTTGCGAGACGCCCCTTTGCCTCATGAGGAGTAAATTCCGGCGGCATTTTGTCTTGGTCTTTCCAAACACGGAACTCGTAATTCATTTCGATGCCTCCTTCTCAAAGCAATCGAGCATGACCCTTTGATCGAAATCGCAATCGCGGAAGTCGAGCCCGAGCAGATAGCAGTGGTAGAGTCTCAACGGAGCAAAGTACTCGTCGGCGACGTGAGCGGGATCGGCAGTGCAATCTTTGAAGGCGCACGCTCTGAAGTAGCACTCGATGAAGTCAGCGCCCGCCACCTTGACGTTGATGAATTGTGTTGAGATGAATCGGCAGCGGAGGAAATTGCCATCGGCGAGGCTCACGCCGTCGAAGGTGAACCGATCGAAAATGCAATCCTCGAAACGACAGCCGCGCATGTCCAAATCGCTGAACTTCTGATTGCGATAGATGCGTTTGCGGACGGTTTGAAACGTCGCGTCGTCGTTAGCGTCGGGGTTGAGCAGATCGATCTCGGGCTGAACGGCGAACATTTTATTTTGCCAATCGAGATACGTCCCGCAGGTGATGAAGAACCGCTCCGCCTTGATCAGCCCGTCGAACTCATCATAGTACTCGAGCAGCGGCAGAAAATATTTTGCGTAGCACGCGAACAGGAAAGTGAGCTTGTCGAGCGTCCCCCAGAAGAGCGATTTGATCTCAACGGTGTGCACTCGACTGCGAACGTAGAATCGATCGTCGAGCGCGTCGAGTTTGAAATCGCGCCAACGCTCGAAAATATACTCCGCGCGGAACCGACGACGGCACCACGGTTCGCCGTAGACCCATTCTTGTTCATAGAAATCGACTTGGAATGTCGGCTCGTCATTGATCATCGACGTGTTGAGCAACGAAACGCTCATGTACGAGCAGGGATGTTCCTCGCGCGATTGAACTTCGCATGCGTCGGCGATCGCTTTACGGCACTCGCCGTTGAACCACCGTCTGATCTCGACGATGTCTTTGCTCAACCGTCGAGCGAGCGCCGATATAAATTCCAATTCCAACGGTCGATAGCGTTCTTCCAAATATTGTTCGAATGTCTCTATCAACTCTGCCATGTCATTCACCGACGATGATGTTGCTGCCGCCCATGTCAATCTGATTGGACAAAATCTTGACGTGCGATTGACCGCTCTGCGCGGTGATCTCCTTCTGCGCGACCATCTGAATTTTGCCCTTCGCGTCGAATGACACATTGCCGTCGGCGTGAATCTGAATGTCCTTCGCCGACACCACGCTGATGCCCTTGTCCTTGTCGATCAGAATGAACGTCTTTTGATGCTCGGCGATGATCTCAACGCCCTTGTCCGTCAACAGAATCTCCCGACCGCCCGGCGCCTTGAAACTCTTATTCTTCGGCTCCTTGAGCGGCGCGGTGTTGATCGAGCTGATCGCAAACGCTTCGCTCGGATCGATCGACGGAAACATCACCCGAACATAATCATCGACCTCGGGCATCGCATACCAGCCGCTGCCGTCGGCGGACGAGTAGGCGGTTGCAAACGGGAACATCATCTTGCCGCTGCTGTCGAATTTCTCATCGACGTCGATCAAATGCGCCTGTACTTTGTCCTTCTCAACCTTCTTGACCTGCGCGCGAAAAACTCTGCCGTGGAGATTTTGTTGAATGGTGAGCGGCACGACGAACGCCGTCTTGCCGACGAGCGTATAACTCACCTCGAGAATGCTGTGTCGGAAGGTGGCGTTGAGTCCCTTAACGCGATATTCCTTCTTGTTGAGCTTGATCGCGTCGCCGACGTTCAGATATTGTTGGCAGCCTCCGATCGCGACCGTCGAAAAATCTTCGGCGACGATCTTGGCGCCCTTGGCAAGCAACACGTCTTTGTTGGCGTCGAGAAAACCGAAGGCGGCGGGATCATGCGTATAGGTAGCCTGCGCCTCTTCCAAATCGATCGTCTGCTTGGGATCGGGCAGCCCGATTGTTATGAGCGGCTTCTCGGCGGTGATGTCGGTGAAGACCATCGCGCTGAAGTGAGACGCCATGCGCCGAAGGAAATCCCAACCCGTTTCGTTGAGCCGCACGATCATCTTCTCGATCGCCTTGTCGGTGACCTTCAACGTGACCTTCGTGCCGTCGGTCGACTTGAGCGCCGTCTTCAAAATGTCGGCGTACTTCGCATCGAGCTTCTGAAACGAGCTCGTCTCGCGCTTGAGCGTGAGCAGATAGGCGGCGTCGCACAGCTCGATCGTCAACAAATTACGTTGATATCGCGGCTCGAATATCAGATTGACGATGTACCCTTGGAACAACACGACGTCTTTGTCGCCTGCCTTGCCCGAGATTTTGATCTTGTCGGCGCCCGCCTGCTCGATGAACTTCTGTCCCTTCTCGCCGTCGACCACCAGCGTCAATCGCGCGCGCGCATACTCGTTCGCCTCGTGCGTTATCTTGAGCTGAATCACTTCAAGGAACTCGACGCCCGTGATCTTGAGCGTGTTGAGCCGAACGCTCGTGCTCTTCTTCTCCGCCATCTACTTCACCAGCCTTGCAAATCTTTGAGCCACCCGCCGATCCAAACAATCATATCGATAACGCGTGACGAGCTCGCCGTCCGACACGCGCACCAATCGATTCTGCGCATCATAGCCGTATTCGATAACGCTCACTCTGCCGGTGGCGCTCGTTTCGTCCTGCAGGTCGCGCCAATCGCGCCGCTCAATGCAGTTGTCATCGATATCATACTTCCAACGCGTCAGCCTGAACCGATCGCCCACGGGCTCCCGTCGCTCGACCCGTCGCCCGCCCTCGTCATAAATCTCGAGCCCGATCCGCTGTGTGTCATGTTCGGGACGATCGATCGGATCGAAAATATCTTTCCGATCGGCGACGAGTTTGTTCATGGGCGTGTACGCAAACGAAAATTCGCCTTCCTCCGTCCGCACCGTCAGCAGTCGATACACTCCGTCATAAAAATAATCGAAGCGATAGCCGCACGGGCTCAACATCATCGACGGAACGGGCGCCTCCTCATCGTATGAATATGTTGTGACCCGACCGTTTATGTCATGCGTCAGCACCCGCCCCGCAATGTCGCGCTCGAAAATTTCTCGGCGCCAGTCCTTGACGTTGAGGCGCGTGCGCTTGGCGATCAGCAGGTTCTTCGACGAGTACGCATAATGCTCTTCTCGCCCTATGCTGTCGCTCATCTTGATCAGATTGCCGACGGCATCATATTCGTAACTGATCACGAGCTCGCCGTTGAAGGTGTCCGTCATCAATCGAGTGCCGTCATACTCATAGCGATGTTCGCTGCCGTCCCAATACCGTTCGAAGATCAATCGATCGGTGCTGTCGAACGCAAATTGATCGTAAGAGCCATCGCCGTAGGTGATTTTCTCGATCAGCTTGCGACGGTTCCAATCGTAGACGATCGGCGCGCGCCCGTTCTCCACCGTCCGACGGTTTTGATCGTCGTAAAAAAAAATGCGAACACCGTCGACCTCAATGAGTTTCGTCAGCCGACCGAGCTCGTCATATTCGTTCTCGAAAATCAAATTGCCGCCCATCGAGCACGTCGACAATTGATCATACACATCATATTCGTAATTGATCTTGGTGCCGTCGGGGTAAATGACGCGCGTCAAGTGATCGCCGTCGTACTCGTAGCGGGTGACGCGCCCGATGTCGTCCTTGACCGCGATGAGATGATTGCCCGCGCGCACGAATTTGATCCGATTGAGCGTCTTGAGAGTGAGCTCGCGAATGTCGTCGGCGACGTTGAATTGCCAGGAGTTGGTTCTCGAATGATACGTCCGTTCGACGGTGAAACTCCCGAGAATGTTGAGCTGAGCGTAGTCGATGATGTGCAAAGTGAAGTCGCCGCGCGCGTAATCGATGTTATAATCGTGGCGCGCCAACGTCGGCAAGTTTAATTCCGGCTCCATAACTTTCTCCTTCTCAACGAGAAATATTTTTGTCGTCGGCGACGGGCGTGACCTTCTCCTTGCTCCTCGAGCGATCCTCGGTGCCCTTCTCGACGGTGACCTTCTCCGAGCGATTGTTGGGGTTGCCGCCCTCGAATTTGCTCAACGAGCCGGTGCCGCCTCCCGCCATCGGGATCATCGCCACCTGGATCAGTGCCTGTGTCTTGACGTTGAGGTTCTTGCCCTTCATGCCCAGCGAACTGTCCTTGACGGCGAGCAACGCACTGTCTTTGCCCTCGAGCTTGAGCGTGCCGCCGCCTCCTCCGCCCGACGAACTGTCGCTCGACGATTTATTCTTGCGCCCCGTCAACTTGTCGAGCTCTTTGGCGAGATCGGACAGCTCTACCGACTCCTTCTTGGCGCCCGCGTTTTTGATCTGCGAATCGACCTTGCCGACCGTCGAGCCCGCGGCATTGAATTGCACCGTCGCAGGCTGACCGAGCTTCGCAAGGTATTGCGCCATGCCCGCGAAATGTTTTGCCGCCATCGTCAACTGACCGTCGGGCACCAGCCCCTGCGCCGATTGGATTATGATATCGCCCTTGCTCGAGAAGACGATGTTCTTCGGCGCCGTCATTTTGATCCCTTCCGCGTATTCGAGCGAAGTCTTCTCCGCCGCGACGAACGACATTTTTTTATCCTCGACGATCACCGATGAGTTTTTGGTTTTGAACGATCGCTTTTTATAATCGTCGCTGACGTCTTTCGATCTCAAACTGCCCTGCGCCGATTGCATGACCCTGTCGAGGTACACGACAACCTTATCGTTGACGTCGGGCATGGTGTAGAGGTAATTGCTGACGGGCGATTCGTAAGGAATATCGAGCGCCTCATCTTTGCTCTGCTTCTCGTCGACGTCGAACTGCACCTTAACGTTGGTGTCCTTCGCCTCGAGCACCTTGCCCGTCAGATAATAAAATTGATCGAAGTGCTTCATCACGTCCCACGCGTCCGCTCGACAGCCTTCCTCATGCCTCAACGTGATGTCGTTGTAGATGACGTTCTCGTGAAGGTAGATGTGAGAGTAGATGACCGCTTGATCGGCGTTCTCGAAGGTGACGCTGCTGCCGACGCCGATCTTCGGCTCGCGCGTGAACAGCTCGACCTCGGCGAAGTAAGCGGAGCGCGCGCCCGAATAAGTGTTCGCCTCGAGCCGCTTATAAAAATCCATCGGCACGATCCGACGGAGCATCGTGATCTCCTCGTCCTTGAGCTTGAATTTGTTGAACGCTTTGAAGCCGAGGCTGACCTTGAGCTTATCGGTTTTGCCGTTGACGAACAGCAGTTGCCCGCGGCGTTCGGCGAGCTCCATGAGAAATTCCCAATCGGTTTGATTGATGCGGCAGATCGGTTCTTTAACGGTGTCGTCCTTCGCGCAAGCGATCTCGCCCGGCTTATGCGCCTTGACGATCACGTTGAGCATGTCGGAGAGTTTTTTCTTTGCCGATTGAAACGTCATCGAGCTCCGCGCGGATTGAACGAGTTGGATCGACATGGTTGAGGCGAAGACGGTCAAAAACGTTCCGCCGGGGTTGCGATCGAGCGCGCAATGATCGATGAGCCCGCCGAAAATTATATCCTTGTCGGCTTTGATGGTGAGGGGCGTCTTGCTCCAACCGAGCATGGTTTTGGTGTCGAAGTCGGCGGAGACGGCGACCACCAGCTTGCAAATGCCATGCGTGTTGGCTCTCTCAACGATGTCGAGATCGAGGAGCCGATCATACTTGACGCCCTCAACTTTCAGATCGGAGCTTATCATTGGAATTTGATCGTGCCGCCGAAGGTGCAGGTAAGGAAACTGTCCTTGGTGAGGGCGGGCGCGCCTTCGATGATGTAATGCGGATCGCCCTGCTTCCACGCCATGATGAGCGCGGGAATGCACGGCACGGGACCTGCGGGCGTGGGCGGGATCATCTTGCACGTCCCGAACGTCAGCACATTAAGGAACGGAACGCAATCATTTGCGTTGAGCAACGGCAGATGCGTCTTGCACGAGATCACTCCGTGGCTGATCGGACATTGAATCGGAATCGGCACCGGCGCCGTCGCTCCGTTGCATTTGATCATCGACATCGCGGTCATGTATTCTTTGCTCATTTTGATATCGCCTCACTTCGTTTTGAATCCTCAGGACGTCCTCGTCCAAGAAATGTTGTCGATCGGTTCTCATTGAAGCAGTTCTCCGTTCGGTTTCATGGTCTTGTAGATCAGAATCAGTTCGGCGGAGTCGTCTTCGGTCGAGATGTTGACGGTATCGTTGTACCACAGTTCGACGCGTCCGCCGCGCTTGACGAGATCATTGCGTTTGGTCACCGTGCACGACGAATTATTTTTGAGCGTGATGCCTTGAGCGTCGGGGCTGATGGTGATCGCCTCGGCGTCTTCGAACTTGGCGAAGATACTGCACTTGTTTAGAATCTCCCTTAGGTTGAGCTCGACGGCGGGACTTCGGAACAAATTAAATTCGCGCGGCTCGGGATCGTCTTCGCCGTCGGTTTTGGTCAATTGGATCAGCAGCTTGCCGCGATAGGGAGTGCCGTTTACCGCTCGATGCCTCTTGATCAACGGGATCGACAGCAGAACGATCGAGGCGATCGCTCCTCCGCCGAGCAACCACGGCAGATCATCGATCGGAAAGACGACGAGCCCGTTGCGTTCGGCGACGATATCAACGGTCAAGCCCGTGCCCGGCGGATAATCGACGTCGAGAACAAAATTTCTAATGTCGGGACGCTCGAGCTCGTAAGCCTTGACGAATCTGCCATCGACGAGCGTTTGATGTTCGGCGTTGAGAAGTTTTGCATCGCCGACGCTCGACGAGATCAGCAACACTCTCAAGCGTTCGGCATCGAGCTCGGGCAGTTCGATCGGGAGCTTGCCGCTGCTGATCGCATTGGTGAGGAACTCGACGCTCGAGCCGCGAATGTTTTTATGGATCAGAGTGCGCATGGCGGTCATCACGTCGGGGTCGGCGCTGACGTTGAGGACGTGGATCGGGACGTTCATCGAGTTCGCCCGATTGGTCGAGAGCGCATCGACAAGATGATCTCCGTCGGTGATCAAAATGATATGCCGCTCGACGTTCGACTTCGACGAAAAATTGTCGAGCACTCGATTCAATGCCGCGCCCGTATCGTCGGCAAATGTGATGAGCTTCGCCTCGTCTTTGTCGGATAAACTTTCCATGCCCCAGAGCACACTCTCGGGAGCAATTTTCGACGGATCGGATCGGCTCATCGATTGCCCCTCGTTGAGCACGAAGACGATCTCGCGGCACTCGCCCGTCGAGCAGAGCAGATTGAGCACGAACGCTATCACTAATAAAAATTTCATGGCATCACCTTCAACAAATGTCTATGATATTCTAATCGGATCGATTACGGCGCGCAAGGGAATTTTCCTTTATCATTTGCACCGTAAGCCCCCGCCCTTTAGACCCGGGGATGTAAGACGCCTTTTTTTCGTGCACTACCTTTTGCAATGTGCTACAATAGTTTTGCGAGGTGAGTGCAATGAAGACCTTCTGTTTTAAACTCTACAAGTCAGAGCGAAATGCCAAACTTCATAAGCAGATTAATGCTGCCGGTTTGACATATAACCATTGCATTGCCCTTTGCAAGCGATACTACAAAATCTTTCACACATCGCTTAATCCGAACAGATTGAAAGTGCATCTGACCAAGCTCAAGAAAATATCAAAGTTCCACTATCTGTTAGAAATCGGCTCACAGGCTGTACAAGATGTAGCTGAAAGAATCGGCAGAGCTTACAAACTGTTCTTCCGAAACATCGCTCGAAAAATCAGGAGCTCACCGCCCGGCTTCAAAAAAGTTATAAAGTACAAGTCTTTTACATTGAAACAAGCCGGCTGGAAGCTGGACGAAACAACCTACACTTTGACAATCAAGCGCGACAGTTTGGGTGATATTTACATTTACTTTGTCACGGACGCCAAAGATTTTAAAGTAGTAGAACGAACAGGTAAAAACGTCGGCTATGACTTTGGACTCAAGAAATTTCTTACGGCGTCAGACGGAGCAGATGTAATAAGTCCACTGTTCTTCGCTCAAAATGCTGCCTTGATTGCTAAAGCTGCAAAGAATCTGTCCCACAAAGAGACAGGTTCAAACAATCGACAACGAGTAAGGCACACGTTGGCGAAGTTGTATAAGAAGTCAGCCAATCAGAGGCACGACTTCCACTTTAAACTGGCAAGAAGAATCAGCCTTGAGTATGACACAATCTGATTTGCAATTGCTGCGGAGAGAAAAATCCGGAGGTAAGGGATTTAAGAGTCAGAGAGTGGAGCTGCCCGAAATGTGGAGCATATCACGACAGAGACCGCAATGCCGCAATAAACATATTGAATGAGGGGTTGGGGCATCAACCCGTGGAGTAGACATAGTAAGACCTCGTTGTCGAGGCAAATGTCGTTGATACCGGAATCCCCCGGCTTTAGCTACGGGGAGTATGTCAAGATGATCAGCCGAAGGAGGGATCGATCGCTCGCGATATGAAACTAACCATTGAGAACATCACAATCGAGATCGACGGGAAGAAAATTTTGAGCGGCGTCACGCATGAATTTGCCGAGGGACGTCGCACATCGATCATCGGAGCAAACGGCGCGGGCAAGTCGACGCTCCTCAAGGCGCTGTGTCTGATCAACGAACGGTTCAGCGGCTCGATCACGCTCGACGGACGCGACATCAGATCGCTCGGTCGACGGTCGATCGCTCAATCGATCGCGATCCTCCCTCAAGAACGAGAAGCGCCCGTTGATACCACCGTTCGGCAGTTGACAAGCTACGGTCGTTTTCCGCATCAAAAATTATTTTCGAGCGGCAACCCGACGGAGGATCGAGAGGCGATCGAGTGGGCGATGCACGTCACCAACGTCGAGCACCTCGCTCAACGTCAAGTCTCAACTCTGTCGGGCGGCGAACGTCAACGCGCATGGCTGGCGATGGCTCTGGCTCAACGCCCCAAGATTTTACTGCTCGACGAGCCGACGACTTACCTTGACATCGCTCATCAATTGGAAGTGATGACTATCATTGAGACGGTCAATCGGCGCCACGACATGACGATCATCATGGTGCTCCACGACATCAATCATGCGATCGAGTTCTCCGACGAAGTGATTGTGATCGACGGCGGGACGATTTACAAGCGCGGCTCGCCGTCCGACGTGTTGAGCCCTCAACTGATCAGGGACGTGTTCAATGTCGACGCGGAGATTTTCAGCAATGCGGTCGGCGACAAGATTTTGGGATATAAAATTCGAAGGAGCGATCGGCAATGAGCTTTGGAGGCTTCGACCTCAACAGTGATATCATGTATTTGAAGGGCGTCGGTCCCGTTCGAGCGAAGGCGCTCAACAAGCTGGGCATCAAGACGTTCTACGATTTTCTGACGCATTACCCGCGCGCGTACGAAGATCAATGCAGTATCACACCGATCGATGAGCTGGTCCTCGGTGAGGTGGCGATGGTTGAGGGGCATCTGTCGAACATACGCGTCCGCCACGTCCGCCACAAGCTGACGGTGATCAACGCGCTGCTCGGCGACGATTTTGATTATGTGCAACTGGTGTGGTTCAATCAAGAATATCTGGCGAAGACGCTGCACCCCGGTCAACGGCTGGTGGTGAAGGGCAAGGTGACGGAGACATACGGCGCGGGCGAAATGTATTCGATCCAAGTGCAGACGTATGAGGTGCTCGACGAGGGCGAGGACCCCGAGGAAGGAATGTTTCCGATCTATGCGTCGACGGGGAATCTCAAGCAGAAATTTTTTCGAACGGCGATGCATAACCTTCTCGACAGAATGCCGGAGCTCGAAGATGAACTGCCGCGTGAGATCGTCAAGCGGCATGATCTGATGCCGTATGATCAGGCGCTGCGCTCGATCCACTTCCCGTTCAGTCAATATGAGATCGATGAGGCGCGGCATCGGCTGGCGTTCGAGGAATTATTTTTGATCCAATGCGGGCTGTTGATGATCAAGAAGCAGATGCAAGATGATCAGCTCGGGATCAAGCACGAGCCGAACGGTGAGTTGATGGCGGCGGTGCTCGACGCATTACCGTTCAAGCTGACGAATGATCAGCGCTCGACGTTGGAGGCGGTGACGCTCGACATGGAGAGTGAACGCCCGATGCGCCGACTGATCCAAGGCGATGTGGGCTCGGGCAAGACGGCGGTGGCGATGCTGGCGCTGGTGAAGACGGTCGAGAACGGCAACCAAGGAGTGTTCATGGCGCCGACGGAAATTTTGGCGGTACAGCACTACGAAAAATTCAAAGCCTTGCTCGAGCCGTTGAACATAAGGATCGGATTGTTGACGGGCAAGGTGACGCGGACGAAGAAGAATCGAGAAGCGGCGTATGAGGCGATCGCCAACGGCAAGTTCGACATTGTGATCGGGACGCATGCGTTGATCGAGGACGTTGTAGAGTTCAAGCAGTTGGGTTTGGTGGTGACGGACGAGCAGCACCGATTTGGAGTGACGCAACGGGCGGCGCTCGAAAAAAAATCGGAGCGTTGCCCTGACATGCTGGTAATGACGGCGACGCCGATCCCTCGGACGATGACGCTGACGGTGTACGGTGATCTTGACGTGTCGCAGATCAAGGAGCTGCCGCCGGGTCGAAAGCCGATCAAGACGATGGTGAAGCGAAAGGCGAGCCGTCGACGCGTGTACGAATTTGTCATGGACGAGCTTGATCGTGGGCGACAAGCGTATGTGGTATGTCCGTTGGTCGAGCACAGCGAGAGCGAGCGTCTTGAGGGAGTGTTGTCGGCGGAAGAAGTCTTCGACGAGCTGAGCAACGGCATGTTTTCGACGGTGGATTGTGCGCTGTTGCATGGCAAGATGAGCTCGAAAGAAAAAGATGATGTGATGGAGCGGTTCCGCGCGGGTGAGTATCGATTGCTGGTGGCGACGACGGTGATCGAAGTCGGCGTTGATGTTCCGAACGCGTCTGTGATGGTGATCGAGCATGCGGATCGGTTCGGGCTGGCGACGTTGCACCAATTGCGGGGACGAGTGGGGCGCGGCGGAACGGAATCGTATTGCATACTGTTGTCGGACACGAAGAGCGATGCGGGCAAGGAGCGGCTTGAGATCATGGAGACGACGTCGGACGGTTTCAAGCTGGCGGAGGAAGATTTGAAGTTGAGAGGACCGGGACAATTCTTCGGCGAGGCTCAACACGGATTGCCGGACTTAAAGATCGCGGACGTGTTTCGAGATTTGGGATTGCTGTACGAGGCGCGAGAGGCGGCGGAGAAATTCATGCGAGACGAAAAAAATCTCGCCGAGCACGCGGACTTGATCAAGAAGTTGTCGATTGCGTACGGCGAGAAGTTTGTATCGGTGCAAAATGTGTGAGGAGGATTAACATGGACAAAAACACTGAGGACATGCTGAGAAATCATTTGGAGATTGAGTACACGAAACGAATCCGTTCGCACTTCGTCGTTCGCGATCTCGACGTACCCAATCCGAGGTACATTCGATTGGGGAGGGCTCATGATGGCGGCTACGTCATGCTCGACGACTTCAGCGGAGTGAAGAACGCGTACAGCGCCGGCATCAGCAACGATGTCTCGTGGGACGTCTCGTTGTTCAATCACATGAGGGGGGGGGGTGGATATCTTCATGTACGATCACACGATCGATGGAATACCCGTTCAGCATGAGAAGTTCCATTGGTCAAAGACGGGGCTGACCGGTTTCTACGATCCCAATCATCCGGAGCTCGAGACTCTGCCGCGTTTGATCCAAAAGAACGGTCACGCCGACGATCGGAATATGATCCTCAAGATGGACATAGAGGGCGCCGAGTACAGCGTTTTTCAGACGATCGATGACGACACTCTCAATCGGTTCAAGCAGATCGTGCTCGAGTTCCACGACTTGACGAATCCGGCAACCGAAAACAACGTCGCTTTCATGACCGACAAGCTCAACGCCACGCATCAGCTCGTGCACGTGCATGCCAACAATTACGGTTCTTACATCGTGCGAGGCGGAGCGATTCTTCCTTCCTTAATCGAGGGCACCTATCTGCGTCGAGCAGATTATAAATTCGTCAAGTCGCGGAGATTTTTCCCGACTGCGATCGATCAGCCCAACAAAGCTGCGGCTCCCGACATCAACCTCGGCTATTGGGGTTGAGCCGACATTCGACACTCAGCCTTTGAGCATGAAGAACAACGCGGCGAGTGTAAAATATGGACCGTAGGCGAAAACGCTCTTGCGGTTCATTTTTTTTGTCGCCAACATGATGAGCGCGGCGATTCCCCCGAAGATCGATCCGTAGACGACGATATCAATCAAGCGATCGGTGCCGACCCACAGCCCCAACGCCGCGATCAATTTGATGTCGCCTCCGCCGAGCGCGCCCTTGGTCAAGAGGGCGAGCAACAAAAATACTGCGCCCCCTGCCGCCGCCGCGATCAGGTGATCTATAATGGGCAGGTGCAGATGGATCGTTGAGACGAGCCCCACGACCGCGAACGGCAACGTCATTCGATCGAATATGACGTACTGCTCGAAATCGGTGGCGGTGATCGACAGCAGGAAGAACGATGCCGCCGTCAAGTAGATCGCCTCGACGGTCGGGCGCTCGACGATGAATGTCATGCACGCCGCCAAGCCGAATGCCAACAGCGGCACTCGAAATCGGCTCCGCTCGACGATACGATTGGGGAAACTCAACGGCGCGTCCTTGACGGAGTAGAGCCGATCGATCCACCACGAGCCGACCATCGCCAGCACCGCCGACAACAAGACGCTCAAAATCATTTTAATCGCCTCCTTTATCGATGTTCCGCGCCTCTCTCATCTGTCACTTGACGGCAATAACTTCGATTTCGCAGAGCGCTCCCGCAGGCAAGTCCTTCACCGCCACGCAACTCCGCGCGGGTTTGCCGACAAAGTGTCTCGCATAAACCTCATTGAACGCTTTGAAGTCGGCGATCTCCGCCAGGAAGCACGTCGTCTTCACCACGTTCTTGATCTCAACGCCCGCCTCCGCAAGCACCGCCTCCACATTCCGACAGCACTGCTCCGCTTGCCCCGCGATATCCGTCACGACGATCTTTCCGACCGTCGGATCGATGGCAATCTGCCCCGAGCAAAATACCAAACCGTTGACCTCGATCGCTTGACTGTAGGGACCGACAGCCGCCGGCGCTCGATCGGTGTGGATCACTTTCAACGCCGATTCCTCTCCGTCGGCAACAAATTCTTCAATCGGCTCCTCAACGTTCGGCGTCGGCTCACCAAATCGCGAGACGATCAGCAATGCCTTCACTCGATCGCCAAGCTCCTCATCGACCGTCACGTTCCACAAAATCTCCGCATCGGGATGAGACGACTCGGCGATCGTCGTCGCCGCATCGCTCACCGCCATCATCGACAAGATGTCTCCTCCCGCGTCGATGTTCAACAAAATGCTCCGCGCCTTCGACAAAATTTTGGTTGCCGACGGCGAAACGATCGCCGCATCAATCGCATCGGCAATCGCCTTCTCACCTTCAGCCTCGCCGCTCAATATGTAAGCCTCACTCTCGCCCTCAAATATATCTTTGATGTCGTCGAGACTGATCATTGTCGGCTCGTCGGAGGCAATCGCCTTCTCGAGCACCTTCAAAACATTTTCCATCGGGCATCGACCGTCGGCGTCCGCCCCAAACATTTCGGCTTTCAACATAAATGTCTCCTCCAATCGATTTGATGTTCAAGATTATATGATCGGTCGACGGCGGTATCAAGAAATATTTTGCCTGCCGCGCTAAAGTTTTCACCGCGATCTGTCGATAAAACATTACAGGCATGCGGCGGCGACCGCCGTGCTCTTTGACAAATTTAATGGTTGTCGGCTCGACCGCGAGCATTCGATGGCATGAAGATGTGTCGATCGGCGGGAGCGGCGGGCGTCGTTCGTCAGTATTTTTGAATTGAGAAATTGGAGGGAACAGTTTCATGCTGCTTTACGATCTCAAGATGACTTACGATGACAAACAGGCACCGGAAATTCGCAAGACCAAGAAGCAATTCATGGAGAACGTCGAGATGTTCAACAACATACTCGGCATGAATCGACTCGGTGAGCCGTTGAAATTCTTCATTTACCAGGCAGCGCCCGGCACGTTCGGGATGGTCTGCGCCGTCAGCGAGCTGCAAAAACCCTCCACCGCCAAGCTCGAAAAAATCTTGAAAGAAGTCCTCGAAGATCTGTACTCGATCCGCGGCATCAAAGTGAGCGATCTTCGCGAGATCACCGTCGATAACTTTCGGCAGTTGCTCTCGAGAGGAGAAAACTCCGACCTGGTGAACACGTATCGGGTGATCAACGAACTGAATCTTGATTATGACGGGAATAATTCCTTCAGCGTCTCGGAGACGATTGGAAAGACCACGCGAATGACCTTCAATCAAGCGGTTCAGCATGCGCAGAAGCTCATGCCGGATCAGACTTTGTTAGACGAACTCAAAAGAATTTATTCCGATCGGAACGACCGCAAAAAGTTCTACGGCATGCCGGTGCATTACAAGATCATGGCGGGTTCGCACAGCTCCGCGATGGAGATGGCGAAGCTGTTGGTCAATGCGCTGTATGTCAACAAGAGGCTGGTCGGCAGTCGGATAGTTCGCGCTTACGACATCACGCCCAACTGCTACGGCGAGGAGGATTTTGAAAATCTGATGCGCCAAGCCGAGGGCAGTACGGTGTTGATTGAGTTGCAGGGAGCCAACGGCGAGAGTACCAATTATGCGAGCTCATATGAGGCGGTGGTAGAGTTCATTGCCGATATGGTTCGCAAGTATCAACGCAATACCCAATGCATTTTCATTGAGTCGGCGGAAAATCCCGGCTTTGCACCGAAATTGATCAGCACGTTGCAGGACGACATGACGATCATTGAGTTGCAAGAGGGAGCCGGCGATCGCGCCCAAGCCTTCAAATACCTCAAAGAGCTCGAGCAGAAATCGGACATGAATTTCTACAGTGATGAGGAATTGGAGCAGGCGCTCGGCGACAAAGAAAGTTTCCGCGCCTCGGACATCTACAAGGTTCACGATAAACTTTACAGCGGCAGTCTCAAAAACAAGATTTATCTGGCGTACAAGGATATCGAGGCGATCTCGGCGGTCGAGAGCAGTGATGCTCAAAAGCCGTCGGCTTACAGGACACTGCAAGAGATGGTCGGGCTCAAGGAGCAGAAGGAACTGATTGAGCAGATACTGGCGTCGCATAAGATGATGAAATTGCGGTTGGACATGGGGCTCAAGCGTCAGACGATGACGCGGCACATGTGTTTCATGGGGAATCCCGGCAGCGCCAAGACGACGGTCGCGCGGCTGTTGACGGATATACTCAACAAAGAGGGCGTGCTTCGGACGGGACGATTTGTCGAGTGCGGGCGCGGCGATCTGGTTGGTGAGTATGTCGGCTGGACGGCGAAGATCGTGCAGAAGAAATTCCGTCAGGCGCGCGGCGGAGTGTTGTTTATTGATGAGGCGTATTCGTTGGTTGATGATGAGCATGGGTTGTACGGCGACGAGGCGATCAATACAATCGTGCAGGAGATGGAGAACAAACGCAATCAAGTGATCGTAATCTTTGCGGGTTACACCGATCGCATGAAGGAATTTCTCGATCGCAACGAGGGTTTGAGGAGCCGCATCGCGTTTCACCTGAACTTCCCCGACTACGGCGCCGACGAGCTCGTTGACATTCTCAAGCTGATGATCAAGAACAAGAAGTACACCGCGAGCGATGAGGTGTTTGACGAGTGCAGGAAGATATTTGTTCAGGCGAGCAAGCATAAGAATTTCGGGAACGGGAGATTTGTGCGCAACTTGCTGGAGCAGGCGATGATGAAACAGGATCAGCGTCTGTTCAAGCAGGGCGGCGATCTCACTCGGGAGCAGTTGCTCGAGCTGAAGGTTGAGGATTTTGATGTGAACACTAGCGAGATGTACCGCGCAGACAAGTCGAAAGTCATGGGATTTGCCCCGCGGATCATCGGCGCAAAAAAAGTGTTGCAATCCGAAAAGGAATGTGCTAGACTTTAATCGCGATCGAGATGTGGGTCGCGATCGGGACGTAGCGCAGTTTGGTAGCGCACTACCTTGGGGTGGTAGGGGTCGCAAGTTCAAATCTTGTCGTTCCGACCATCATAAGAACATTAGGCGCGTCGATCCCGGACGTGCCAACAATCAATGGTGCTAATATATAACGAAATGACTCGAGCCTCCCGCGTCGGAGGTATTTTTTTTTGCCTTCGACCGCCGGGTTAAGAAAGCCGCGGCATATTACGATAACAAGTTAGACCGGCAAGGATGTCAAACGATGCAGGGAATGCAGAAAGAATTTCAGGTGGTGATTAGCGATGCTTATAAACAGCAACGTTGGCTCGATGTCGAGTCTCTATCAGACGAGTACGACCAAACCGAGAACGTCTCGAGCGTCGGCGGTGCGCAGTTTCAAAGATGAGATGGCGCTGTCGGCGGAGGCGTTGACGTTCAGCGATGCGCTCAAGAAGATGCGTCAGATGAGCGAAGTGCGTCAAGACAAGGTCGACGAGTACAGCGCGATGCTCGCGAACGGCAGCTATTATGCGTCGTCGGACGATATAGCGGACAGCATCTTGTACGCGTTGAGGTGAGCGATGGACGAAGCGATGTGGAATGAACTGACGGAAGTGTTCCGAAAGCTCACGACGGCGTACGGCGCGGCGGTGTCGATCGGCGAGAGGAAGCATGCGGCGTTGGTCACCGTCGACATGAAGAGCCTTGAGAAAATCCTCGATGAGGAGCAATTGATCATCGCGAAGATCGAGCGGCTTGAGAAATCGCGCGGGGCGATCTTGGCGGAGATGGCGAAACAGAATCCGATGATCACGGCGGAAACCAAGATGGAGGAGTTCATCACGCTGGCACCGAGTCGACAGATTGAAGATCAATTGAGAGCACTGCACAAGGAGCTGTCGGATAAGGTTGATGAGACGGTGCGATTGAGGGACAACAATCAGATACTGGCGCAGGGCGCGCTCGATGCGGTGAACTTTCAACTGAACCGATTGGGCGGCGCGACGGTTGAGCAATCATATTCGAAGAAGGGCGGCAATGTTGTCACCCACAGGAAGAACTTTGATTACAAGGCATAATATATGGATAGAGTTATAAAGAATTTGCGCGAGCAGTTGATCCTCTTACGTCGATTGAGTGAACTGCTCGACGGGCTTGCGTCCGATCTCAAAGAATCAAGTTCCGGCTCCGGCGTCACCGATACCGTTCAGTCCATTGAAGCCGTCATGCCCGAACTCGCCAAGACCGACGCCAAACTCAATGAGTTCCTCCGCGCGGAGTCGCTCGAAAGTATCAATGCATTTCTCGAGCTGCAACCCGCCTCGATCGAGCGCAACGTTGCCGTCGGCTTGATCAAGCAGGTCGGCAATCTGCAGATGAATGTTCAAAAGCAGCTCGTCAAGGTCAGCACTCTCCTTGTCAATTCCAAGAAGTTTATCGACTTCAACATAAATGTGATGTCCGCGGCAGCCGTCGGTCCGACGTACGGTCGAGGCGGAGCCGCTCCCGTTGCTCGCTCCGAGCGCAGAATCTTCGACGCGAACATTTGATAGGGAAGTGATCACAAGATGAGATCAACATTCGCCGGTCTCAACACGATGGTGCGCGGCATCTTCGCGCATCAGTTGATGCAGGATACGACCGGTCACAACATCGTAAACGCAGGCACGGAAGGCTATTCGCGTCAGAGAGTGCAATTGGCGCCGACGATGAGTATTCAACAGACTTCGGCGCTCGGCTTTGTCGAGGTAGGTACCGGTGTCGATGCGATGTCCATCACGCGCGCCCGCAATATTTACGCCGATAAGCAATTCCGTCAAGAAACCGCCTCCGAAGGATATCTCGAGGCGATTCAGCTCAATTATGACAAGATCGAGGCGGTCTTCGATGACAGCGGAGGCACCGGCATTCAGAACGCGATGATGCAATTCTATCAGTCGTGGGTCGACTTGTCGGCGAACGCCAGTACCACCGCCAATCGAGTTGCGGTCGTCGAGCAGGGCAAAGTTTTGACCGACGTGTTCAAATACGCAACCGCACAACTTCAAAATCAGATCGATGCCACTTACGATCAGCTGGACATTCGTCTTGGACAGGTCAATGAGCTCACCGATAAGATCATCAACGTCAACAGGCAGATTGCCGCTCGAGAAGTGGTCGGCTCAAATGCCAATGACCTTCGAGATCAGCGTGATGTTCTCGTTGATGAGCTGTCGAAATACATGGAGGTCGTCATAACCGAACAGCCCGACGGCAAGTTCACCATCAACAGCGAAGGCATCACGCTCGTCAATGGCGTGGCGAAGTTGACGTTATCGCTGTCAAACGGTGTGGCGAGCAAGGAGTACGGCGTCGATTACGGCGTCACCGATTACACGATTCACGTTGACCAGAGCGATATTGTTTACGCCCCCAAAACCGGCAGCCTCGGCGGTGATTTGGAGGCGATTAAGATCAATAAATCTTATATCGACGACATTGTCAGCATGTCGGCGTTCATGCTCACAACCTTCAACGAACAGCACAAAGCCGGCTACGGTTTGATTAAGAGCAATGCGGAATCGGGCGCCGAGGATTACACCGGAATAAATTTCTACGGCACCGACGGCACGATGTACGCCTTCTATCGAGACGAGTTCGAACACGAATACGTTCTGATGTACAGAGAATATCCCGACGGCTCCGGCAAATATCGCGCTTGCAATTCCGATGGCGAGTTTTCGACCAAAGCGGGATATCCGATCGAGGACGGCGTGGGCAACAGGCTGTCGGGTTGCGAGATCATTGAGGCGATGCAGGTCAATGCAAGATTTTATGAGGCGGACGGCGCAAGATTGGTCGCCACCAAACAGACCTCCGACGACGATACTGCCGACGGTCGCAACGCCGTTTTGATCAGCGATCTGTTTAACACCTCGGGCTCAGAGCATACCGGCATGGTCAAGACAGAGGACATAGATAAATATGTCTCGCTGTTAGGGATCACCGTGAACTCCGAAGTCGGGCTCCGCATCAGCGATCTCTATACTCAAAAAAATCTCGACGGTACCAAGCAACGCACCCGCGCCATTCGCGATTACTCCCTCAATAATTTTTATAACTCGTCGATGTCTCGGCTGGGCGTCGAATCGGAAACAATTGATGTTCGGCTCGAAACGCAGGACACCGTCCTGACCCAGATCAATAACTGGCGCGACTCCGAACAGGGCGTCGATTGGAATGAGGAATTGACCAATATGATCCGCTTCCAAAAGGGCTTCAGTGCCTGCTCGAGAATGTTGTCGACGATGGACGAGATGCTTGATCGGTTGGTCAACGGGACCGGCGTCGTCGGCAGATAATCGAAAGGAAGTGACATAAAATGCCGGTTCGTATGAGCAGCAATCAATTCATGTACAATTATCAGCACTCGTTGAACCTCGCATATCAGAAGCAGACCAAGTTATTCGAGGACGCCGACGGCTCGAGCATTCATCGCCCGTCGGACGACTCGGTTGCATATTCTCAACTGTTGAGATATCAAAATGCGCAAAGCGAGAACGACCAGTATACGCGTAATGTCAATAACGCGCTGTCGTGGATGACGCATTCTCAAGCGTCGCTCGATCATATCTCGCAAATCATGCAGACATTCACCGGCAAGGTCGTCGACGCCGGCAATGATTCCAACAATGAGAGCGATATGGTGGCGATCTCCAAAGAGATGATGGTGCAGATTGAAGAGGTCGTGGCGACCGCCAACGTTCAAGAGGGCGACCGCTATCTGTTCTCGGGTCAACGCGATCTGACCAGACCGTTCACTCTGTCGACGAGCGAAGTTGATCGCGGACTCGCCAAGACGCTCGACAACAATCAGATATCGTTCTTCAAAGGCAATAACGTCGACGAGCAGACTTCGCTTACTCAAATGCTCACGCTTGAGGACGACGACGGCAATACTTATTACCTCGACACGTCCGACGGCAACATCTACACCAAAGAGTTTGTCGACAACGGATATAAAGATGCCATCGCACTCGGCACGCCCAAACTGCTCGATACCAATTACGCCGCAAATACCGTCAGCAATAAAGCAAATTTCCGCGTTGGTTACCTTAAGCTCGGCATCTACGCCGAGGAGGCGATGGGCGTCGAGGGCAATACCGACGGATTCCGCGTCAGCAATTTCTTCGACAGTCGCGGGGTGCTCCTTGACGGCATCGATAACGATATTACCATGACGATGCAGCACCCGATCACCCGAATGGTCGATACCGGCGAGCTCGACGATGACGACAATCCGATCATGGAAGAAGAGGTCGTCAAGGACAGTATTAATCTGCACTTTACCACGATCAAGCAGAAGATTGTCGATTACGCCGGCGACGAGCGTTACATCTCAATGGTCAAGCTCAACGGCGCGGCAGATCAGGTCTCCGATATCGTCAACGTCACCGGCTATGACATGTTCGGGACGGATATCTTTGACGATGCGGCTTCCGGCAATGAGCGTTCGGGTTGCGCCATGCTCAATCAGATGTTGACCGTGCAGCAGCAAGTTGCGAACGCCGACATGGAATGGGCATCATCGGACGGCATCACCGTCGCAAGGGTTACGAGCAGCACGATCACTTATGCGGAAACAAAGGTCGGCACTCGCGCTCAACTCTACGAGAGTTTCAAAACCATGCTCGAGCGTCAGGGCGATAACATTCTCGAAGACATCACCAACGTGAGCGCAACCGACGTGGCGAAACTCGCAACGGATTTGATGACTCAGCAGATGCTCTATAATTTGTCGCTCTCAATGGGCGGACGCATCTTGCCTCAAACCTTAGCCGATTACCTCTGATCGATTTCAGTCGACCATAAAAACAGCCCGCCCGCCCAACCAAGTTTCAAAGGGCGGGTGGGAATTTTTATTTGAACGGCAGGAATTTCAACGCGAAAGGGGGAATTACCAGTGTTAAAATTGAATATCCGTCATTCGTTGCCGCAAATTGGTTTGCGTATTCAGCACAGTCGCGTCGAACAGGCTCACGACGAGCAACCGGTCATGCACACCAACCGACGTCAGGCGCGCTCGAACAAAGGCTCAACTCAAGCCGAGCTCGGCGCCGACAGCTATCGCAGCCGACATTCCTACGGCAATACAAATATGACCGACTTCACTCGAGAAAACGGTCAGCGCGGAATCGGCGACGTTCAGTCCGCTGTCGCCGCTCACGCTCGAGAATCGTGGTCGATGATCGAGAACGCCGCCAAATCCGGCAATTACATTCGCGAACGAGCCGAGCAAATTCGTCAGGCGGATATCATGGAGCAGCGCTACCTCGTCGCCGGTGCCATACCCGATCCCATCACCACCGTCGAAGAACCGTCTCGCTACGTCGGCGACATCGATACCGGCGACACCGACATCAGTTTCGACCTCGCCTCGTGGCCGACTATCCAAATCACAACCGGCAGCGTCGAAACTTATATCAGAGATCGCGGCTTTCTCCGTCAATGGACCACGCAAGATCGGTTCGACATCTACGCTTAGTTCAAAACGAATTGGAGGCAGGGTTTTATGAGAAAAATCAACACCATGAGGTTTGGCGAGATCGAAATCAGTGAGGATAAAATTGTGCACTTCAGCCGCGGCATTCCCGCGTTCGAGGATGAGCACGAGTTTGTCATCATCCCCTACGATGAGGAAAGTCCCTACTACTTCATGCAATCGCTCAAATCGCCGGAGCTGGCTTTTCTGATCACCACGCCTTTCGTCTTCTTCCCCGACTACTCTATCGAGGTCGACGACGAGACGATGAACGAGCTCAACATTCAAAACTCCGAGGACGTATTGCTCTACTCGATCATCACCATCCCCAACGGCAGCATTCGTTACATGACGGCAAATTTGCTTGCCCCGCTCATTGTCAACACCGAAAACATGCAGGCGAAACAGCTCGTGATGGAGAAGACCCGATACAACACCAAACATCGTCTGTTTCCCGACAGGGGGGTTGAATAAATGCTGGTACTGACGCGCAAACCCAGACAACAGATCATGATCGGCGACGACATTGTAATCAACGTGGTTGAGGTGCAGGGTGAAAACGTTCGTATAGCGATCGAGGCGCCGAGGGAGATCAAAATCTATCGCGGAGAGATTTACCGCGCGATCCAAGAGGAAAATCGCAGAGCCGCTCAACAGCTCGGTAAGCTCGACTTGAGCAATGCTCTGCCGTTGAACAATTGAACTGTCATGACATCGGGGCGTCCTCTACCGCCGCTAACGGATGGCAGTACTTCAAGGAGGAGTGATTCAAGATGGTGGGAAAATTACAGGATGTCTTGACCGCCGCGGTCGTAATAGGCTCGGCAGATCACGTCAAAAGTGGCAGCAAAGTTCCAAGCAGAGATTCGGCAATCGGCGTTCAGAATCAAGTGATCATCAACGGTACGCCGAAGGTGAACAAACCGGCTGAAGAGCTCGACGAAATGTTTGAGCGCGACGATATTTACGCACAGGACGAAGACAGGCTCGACCCGGGCACGTTGGACGAGAAGACGGTCGCGCTCATGACCGAGGCGTTCAATGAATTGATGAGCAGGATCAATTGCAATTTGGAGTTTCAATATCACAAAGAGGTTAATCTCATGTCGATCAAGATGGTCGATAAGCGGACGAACGAAGTGATCAAAGAAGTTCCGCCCGAAGAGATGATAGAGAACATGGTTCGGGCTAAAGATTGGCTCGGCGCCTTCATCGATAAAAACATGTAGAATGCCATATGTTTATGCGTTGTTTTTCCAAGGGAGGGGAAAATTATGGGAGTCAATGGAATTTACGGGCTGTCGGGCTCCGGCATCGATGTCGAATCGATGGTCAAGGTCGGAATGCTTACCAAACAGAAGCAGTACGACAAAATGCAGCAGTCTTACACCAAAAACGAGTGGACCAAGCAGGCTTACAACGAAGTCTACAATAAGCTCACGACTTACAGCACGTCGACGCTCTCGCCGTACAAAATGTCGTCGACCATGAGCGCAAAGTCAGCCACCAGCTCCAACTCGAACGCCGTCACTGCGACTGCCAATGCCAATGCCGTCACGATGAACCATAAGGTCACCGTCGATAAGCTCAGCTCGAGCGCGTACCTGGTCGCAACCGAATCGCTCAGCGTCATCAATAAAGATCCGTCGGACGCGGATAA
Organism: Selenomonadaceae bacterium; assembly: GCA_017477125.1. Lineage (GTDB taxonomy): Bacteria > Bacillota > Negativicutes > Selenomonadales > Selenomonadaceae > Quinella. Next base: position 44,116 of record JAFUXN010000014.1, on the reverse strand, counting down.
CAGCGTTCAATTGCAGGATTACATCTTCCAGAGCTCAACCTACCGCTTGACCGACAGCACTCTGTCAATCACAGGCGCCGACGGCTCGACCATCAGTAATTCGAGCGACGGCAATACGGTCGATGCAGACGATACCGCGTTTGAGTTCACCGTCAGCGACGGCACCAATACCGCCACGTTCAAATATACTTACGGAGAACTGCTGGGTCTCACGAAAAACACAAACGGTTCGCTTGTGCGTAATGAGGGCACGGAGAAAACCTTCAACGATTTCGTGTCGGATTTCAATGCGCTCGGCACCGGTATCAGAGCCAATTACGACGCCGTCAGCGGCAAATTCAGTTTCTATAACAAGGAGGGCGGCGAGGACAATAAGATCAACTTCACGCTCTCGAGCGATGAGACCGTCAGCAATACCACCGCCGCGTTCTTCCAAGGCATGAAACTCGCTCAATCGCTTGACGGCGAACTGCTCGGTCGCAATTCGAGCGGCGAGAAGGTCGACTTCTACGATAATGCCGAAGGATTGTCGAGCGATCAGATATATATCGGCAACGGCGGCACGTCGGCGTCAATCTCTTCGTCCGACGCAGTGATGAATCGTACGGAAATCGCAACGAGCGATACCACATTGGGTGATGCCGTCGGCACGTCGTTTGATACGCTCGAGATATCGCTCAACGGAACCACGATCAACCTCGGAAACGACAAGACGACCATCAGCGAAATGATCAGCACCATCAATGCTCAATCCGATACCACCAACGTGAAAGCGAGTTTCAGCGACGAGGGCATCTTCACTCTCACCGACGTTCGTAAGGGCACCGCCAGCAAAATTGAGATCACCGCCTCGAGCGACGAAGCAAAAGAATTTTTGAGTACGTTTAACCTCCTCGACGAGGACGCCGACATTTCCGATGAAGATGCGTTGACCGTCAGCGCTTCTGGTAAGGTCACTGATTTGACGTTCGGCGTCAGCGGCGAAAATGGTTCTGCTGTCATCGACGGCGTTCGCTACGAGAATCTTAAGAGCAACAATGTCACCGCGTTCGGCGTCACTTACAGCTTACATAATGTCTCAACCGATACGGTCAATGTCAATATCGAGCAAGACGTCGACGGCATCATCGACAAGGTCAAGTCGTTCGTCGAGGATTATAATAAGCTGCTCAGCGGGCTCTATGAAAAATACAATGAGAAGCAGTACAGCGATTATGCTCCGTTGACGTCGTCGCAGAAGGATACGATGAAGGACGAGCAGATCGAGAAGTGGGAGGAGAAGGCGAAATCCGGTTTGCTCTACCACGACAAGACGCTCAGCAAGATCACGACCAAAATGCGCGAGGCGATCTCCAATCCGATCGAGGGGTTGTCGGGCAAGTATACGTCGGCGTATTCTCTCGGCATTTCGACCACTGGCATTTACGGTCAGCTCACTCTCGACGAGGATAAACTCCGCGCGGCGCTCACCGACGATTCCGAGGCGGCGTACAATGTTTTCAGTACGCTGTCGAAGGACGATGACTTTGATAAGAACGGTCTGGCGCAACGGTTGAGCGATGTGATGGTCGACGCGACGAAGTTGATCAAGGATCGTGCCGGCACCGACGACAGCACCAACGACGATTCCGACCTCGGCACGTTGATGCGCGAGCTCCAAAATAAGATGAGCGATTTCAAGAAGCAGCTCGACGCGTTTGAAACGCGTCTCTATAAGAAGTATGATGCAATGGAAGTCGCGCTCTCGACGCTGGGCATGCAGTTGAGTTACATCACCGGCGGCGAGTAATCGGCAGAAAGGATTATAAAACATGGTAAATGCGGCAGAGGCTTACAGGCGACAGCAAGTTTTGACCGCTACGCCCGAACAGCTCACTCTCATGCTCTACAACGGGTGCCTGAAGTTCATCGGCGAGGGCATAGACGCGGTGTCGGCAAAAAAGTATGAGGCAGCCAATACGTCACTGCAGAAGGCGCAGCGGATCATCTCGGAGTTTCGGTTGACTCTCAACATGGATTATGAGATATCGCATCAATTGTTCCCGCTCTACAATTACGTGTACGATCGGCTGGTCGAAGGCAACATTCGAAGCGATGTGTCGAAGCTCGAGGAGGCAAAGGACATCATGACGGAGTTGCGAGACGCGTGGGTCGGAGCGATGAAGAAGGCGCGGGCAGAGAAAGGGCAGGGGAAAGGCGGACAAGGTTATGCATGATGACGAAGAAGTCATAGCGCAAGCGCGAGGGCTCTGGCGCAAGTACGTGGTGATCACGAGGGAAATGCTCAAGTTCATCGACAAGAGGGACGTTGACACATTCCTGACGCTGGTGCCTCAACGCAGTCAATTGATCGAGCTGATGAAAGCTCTTCCGCAAAACAATTTCCGCGAGACCGATGAGTGCAAGGCGATGATCGAACAGATCAAGCCGATGGACATGCAGATCGCATACAAGGCGCGGGCGTGGCTGAATAAATCGCGGCGGCAGACGTCGACGGTGCGCTCGTACGATCTGACGTCGGCGTTCGGCAACCGCGGGCGCATCTTCAATCAAAAATATTGAGCTAAAAAATAAAGGCGTGACGCCCTCCCGAAGTAAGGGCGCCCGCCTTCTTTATTTCAGACCGATAAATATTTTTCGAGGTAGAGGCGACGGAAGGCAGCGAATGATCCCAGCCCGTCAACGCAAGCGCGGACGTCGAAGCCTGCCGCCTTCAATCGGCTCAACCATGAGCCCTCGTCGGCTCCAAAGATATCGTTTACAACATGCGCTCCTCCCGTCAGCAGCAGCGGCGCGAGGAGTAATTTTTTTGCGCCGACCTCTCTCAACCGTCGCAGCACATCATCGAAGTTCGGTCGATCCGTCGGCTCGATTACGCCGATGTGAATCTGCTCCTCCAACCGTTGAAGATTTTCGTACACGGGATTATGACGGTGCGGCGAGCCATGCCCTATCAGCACCAACGTTTCATCAGCCGACGGTCGATAACATTCAAGCACCACGTCAAGCGCGCGTCGATCAAATGCCGTCGAACAATCCGTCGTGAACAGCGGCGTCAACACCTTCACGCCCTCCGTCGCGAACGGCATGATCTTCTGCTCAAACTCTTCGCCCGGCGTCAGGTGCGTTGGCAGGATCGTGATCTCGTCGATCGATTCCGCGCGGAGTTTGATCAAGCATTCATCGATCGAGCGAACGACAAGCCCCCGACCGATCAGTTTGCGACGAATGAAGTTCGACGTCAACGCCGATAATATTTTTACGTCGGGCAACGCCTCAATCAGCTCGCTCACGATCAGATCAATCGTCCGCGCCCGTTCATCGTCATCGAGCGTCCCGAAGCTCGCCACGATTATTGCTCGTTTCAATATCATCAATCCTTTGCAGTTGATAGCTCATAGTATCTTTTAGATGTGTAAGTATCTTGAAAGTGCGTACTTGCCATTTGGAATTTCCTTCGATAGAATGACATCAAGATTTTTTGATAGGTGTGATCGCATGCTCAACGAAGTCAATTGGCCCGAGGGGTACCTGCCGGGCACGACCGACAACTTTGCGTCGAATGAGATCATCGTCAAGGGCATCACCGCCAAAGAGGTCTTCGACAATCTGATCGATACTTCCGTTTGGCAGACGTACTACAATAACGTCGGCGATATCAGTTTCTATACCGAAGGCGCGCCCGTCCTCAGAGCCGACACGCGTTTTAAGTTCTCGACCTTCGGGTTCCCGATCGAAGCGCAGGTCGTCGAGTTTGAGCCGCCCGTTGATGACAAGCCCGGGCGTTTGGCGTGGCACGGTTGGGCGGAAGGTGATGTCGACCATCGCCTCGACGTCATTCACGCGTGGCTGATTGAGGATTTGCCTTTCGAGCGCGTCAGGATTTTGACTCAAGAGTCTCAGAAGGGCAAGCCCGCCAAAGACTTGTTCAACACCGAGCCCGACGTCATGAATCAAGGACATCAAGATTGGATCAAAGGGCTCGCGCGTACCGTCCTCGCCTCAAAAAAATAATGTCCGTCGAAGAGGATTTTGTTTGCCCCGTCGACGTGACTTTGAAGTTGATCGGCGGCAAGTACAAACCGATCATATTGTATCACCTCTTCCAAAATACGTTGAGGTTTAATCAGTTGCACAAACTGATCCGAAAGGCGACCCAAAAAGTTTTGACCCAACAGCTCAGAGAATTGGAGCATGACGGCATTGTTCATCGCGAAGTTTATCCCGTCGTGCCGCCCAAGACGGAGTACTCGCTCACCGAATTCGGAAGGACGCTCTACCCCGTCATCGCCGCCATGTCAGAGTTCGGCAAGAGTTTTCTCCGCGACAAACGGAAAGGTTGATTTGAAGTGGCAAACGTCGGTAAAGAGTTGGCGCTCATCAGCGCCGGCACTCAAGAAAAATTTAATTCGATGACGATCATGTTCGGCGCGATCGGCATGATTTGGAGCAAGAATGCTTACTTCGCGTTCATAAAGCCCGAACGCTACACCTTTGACTTCATACAGTCGAACGAATACTTCACGGTATCGTACTTCCCGAAGGAGTTCAACAAGATTCATAAGGTGTTCGGATTTAAGTCGGGCAGAGACATGGATAAGATCGGCGCGACCGGGATCACTCCCGAGTTCATCGACAACGGCATCACGTTCCAAGAAGCCAACGAGATTTATATCTGCAAGAAGATTTATTTCAAGCAGATGGATAAAGAGTTTGAGCCCGCTGATGTGGTGGCGAAATACAATGACCCGAAGGATATAATTTTCGGCGAGTCGCATTACGCACTCATCGGCGAGATTGAAAAGCATATCGTAAGGTGATCGCGAACAAATATTATTGCCCCCGACACACGATCGGGGGCTTTTTTATGTTAGACGAGTCGATCACTGCACCGCCTCAACCACAGAGACGATCCGTCGGCAGATCGTTTCCAACTGCTCGCGCTCGGGACCTTCCGCCATCACTCGGATCAGCGGCTCCGTCCCCGACGCCCGTACCAATATCCGCCCGTTCACTCCAAGCTCCTCCTCGCCCGCGCGGATCGCCTCAACCACATGCTCATTGCCGCACACGTCCTTATTCCTCACTCTGACGTTCAACAGCACCTGCGGGTAAGTCGTCATAAGCGCGTTGAGCTCCGTCGAGCTCTTGCCGCTCCGTACCATCGTCGAGAGGACTTGCAGCGCCGTGATCAACCCGTCGCCCGTCGTCGAGTAGTCCGCGAAGATGATGTGCCCCGATTGCTCGCCGCCCAATTTGTAACCGTTCTTCTTCATGTTCTCGAGCACGTATCGGTCGCCAACCTTCGTGATCTCATAACGCCCGCCCAATCGTTCAATCGCTTGACGGAAGCCGATGTTAGCCATCACCGTCGTCACCACCGTCGCGTTCGGCAACCGATTCTCCCTCAACATCTCGAGCGCGCACATGATCAAAATATGATCGCCGTCGATGATATTGCCGTTGGCATCAACGCACAGACAACGATCCGCATCGCCGTCGTGAGCAATCCCGATCGCCGCGCCCTCCTCGACCACAATCTTTTGCAGTTGCTCAATATGCGTCGAGCCGCAATGATCGTTGATGTTCACGCCGTCGGGCGCAACACCGATCAAGATCAGCTCCGCACCGAGACGCTCAAGGATCGTCGGCATCGCCTCGTACGCCGCGCCGTTGGCGCAGTCGAGCACGATCTTCATGCCGTCGAGCCGAATATCCGTCGTGCTCATCACGTAACCGATATAATTGTAGAGAAGTTCATGCCGATATTTGAGCGTGCCGATCCGATCGTCGGTCGCGCGTTCAAAGTTCGGATCGGTTTCGAGCTTGCGCACTATCGATTCAATCTCGTCCTCAACCGCGTCGGGCAACTTGTAGCCGTCGCCTCCGAAAAATTTTATACCGTTGTCGTAATACGGATTGTGCGACGCGCTTATCACGATGCCCGCCTGCGCCTGCATTTGACGAGTGAGGTACGCGACGCCCGGCGTGGGAATGACGCCCGTCAACACCACGTGACCGCCGGCTGAAGTGATGCCCGACGTCAGCGCCGCCTCGAACATCACGCCCGAGATGCGAGTGTCGCGCCCGATCAGTATCGTCGGCGCCGATTTGTCGTCGTGGCTGAAGTAGAGCGCCGCCGCACGCCCCAATCGATATGCCAGCTCCGGCGTCAGCTCGACGTTCGCCTTCCCGCGCACGCCGTCCGTTCCAAACAATCTCGACATTAAATTGTCTCCCTTCGATCTATAAAAATTTTAATTGTGATCGTTGATGAGTGAGAGGGCGGCGCGCATGCCGTCGACCGCGCTCGACATGATCCCGCCGGCATATCCCGCGCCCTCGCCGATCGGACATAAGCCCGCCACGTTCACCGATTCAAAGCTCAATCGATCGCGGACGATCCTCAACGGCGCTGATGTTCTCGTCTCGACGCCCGTCAACGGGATCGACGCCGACGCAAATCCTTTGATCCTCACGTCGAACGACATCAACGCCTCCTCCAACGTTCGGCTCACCGTCGACGGCAGGCACTCATGCAGATCAACCGTTGAAAATCCGCGCGGATATGTCGGCTCAACCAGAAATTCTTTCGAGCCGCGCCGTCCGTTGAGGAAATCGCCCACCGTCTGAACCGGCGCCCGATAATTTCTCCCGCCCAACTCAAACGCTCGAGCCTCCCACTCGCGTTGAAATCTCATGCCGCTCAATGCGTCCCGACCGTTGAAATCCTCGAGCCCCACCGTCGCCAGCACCGCGCTGTTTGCGATCCCCGACGCCCGATCAAACTCGCTCATCCCGTTGGTCACCACGCCCCGTTCCGTCGCCGCCGCGATCACCGTCCCGCCCGGGCACATGCAAAACGTGTACGCCCCTCGACCCGCGCCCTTGTACGTCAGGAAGTAATCCGCGCGCGGCAACTTGGGATTGTCAAAGTCCGAACCGAATTGCGCTCGATCAATGAACTCCTGCGGGTGCTCGATTCGAAATCCGATCGCAAACGCTTTCGGCTCCATCATCACACCGCGAGCGTTGAGCATCTCATAAGTGTCGCGCGCCGAATGACCGATCGCCAAGAAGAGCCGATCAGCCTCTACGCGCCGCTCGCCGTTGATGATCGCCGCCTTCAATCGTCCGTCGGCAATCTCAACATCCGTCAATCGAGCATTAAAAAAAATCTCGCCGCCGAGTGCGAGGATTTTCTTTCTGATATTCTTCACCACACCGCGCAATCGATCCGTCCCGATGTGCGGCTTCTGCAGATATGCAATCTCCGACGGCGCGCCCGCCTCGATGAATGTCGCAATCACTTCGCGCGTCAACGGATCGTCGATGCGAGTGGTGAGCTTGCCGTCGCTGAACGTCCCTGCTCCGCCCTCGCCGAATTGCACATTCGATTCACCGTTGAGCTCGCCGCCGCCGAAAAACTTCTCAACGTCTCGCGCTCGAGTGTCAACGTCCGCTCCGCGCTCGAAAATGATCGGATCCAATCCCGCCCGCGCCAACGTCAACGCCGCGAACATGCCCGCAGGTCCGAACCCGATCACGAGCGGGCGCCGATCAATTTTTCGGGCGGCAATAAAATTCGGAGCCGATCCCTTCTTCACGGGTACCGTCTCCTTCTTGTTATATCGAACGCCGTCCGCAAGCTCGACCTCGACAATGTAATTGAACAGTATCGGCGAACCGTTACGACGTCGCGCATCGATCGCCTTTCGGATCAGCTCAACCGATCGGATCGCTCCGCGCGGAATTTTTAATTGACGAGCCGCCAACTCCTCAAGCGTCGAGTCGTCATCGAGCGCCGCCGCCAAATTGTTTATCCTAATCCTCATTGCTTCTTTTCCTTCATCTTGACCTCGACCGTCACCTCTTTGATGTTCGCCGTCACGCCCTCGGGCACGAGCAGCCCAACCGTCTGCTTCACCGACTTGTCGCCCAGCGGCACCGTGATCGATTCCGTTTGTATGTTGTCGACGGGATTGAGCACCGTGTCTTTGCCCGCCACTTCGACTTGCGCGGGATCGATCGTCACCTGCTCGATCTCAAAGCCCTCCGCCGCTATGATGTCCGCCTCAATCGGCACCGTCTTTCGGATCAAATCCAATTCGATCGACACGTCCACATTCATCAGCGAAGGCACGCTTCGAACATCGGGCACCGCTCGCCCGTCGTCGTTGACCGGCGTCATCGGCACCTGCAAAGAGAAGTCCGCCTTGTTGCCCGACAGCCCCACATATCCGATCACGCGCGTCACCGACTCGACCGCCGTTCGCGACCCGATCAGCGTCACCGTGTCCGCCGATTGAGATACCTTCGTCACCGTCGCGTTCGCGCCCGCCGCGCCCGTCACGATCAAATCTGCCGGCATCTGCTTCTCGATGTACGCGTCAAGTTTGATCTGCGTTTGATCCGGCGTCACCGCGATCAGTTCAAAGCCCGGCGGGAACGACGCTTCGATCTTCACCTCGTGGTCGCCCTCCTCGAGCCCCGCCAAATTCGAATACGCCCGACAATCTTTGTCCTCGTAATTGACGAAGTACGACCGCGGTCCTCTCAATTGAATTTTGATCGGTTGACTGGCGTGCAGAACTTTAAATCCCTCGGGCACGTTGACGAACGACAGCGGCACCGAGTAGGAGCCTTCGATGACGGGATTTTGATCCTCCATCACCACCACCCACAGCGCCGTCGCCGCGATGATGGCGATGATCTTCTCGAGAATGTTGTGCCTGATGACATTGTTGATGCGCGCGATCATGATTTTCCTCCAACGTTCACCGCATTGAACAGGTACGACACCAGCGCCGCTTGCTTGCCCAACATCGGTTCAAGCGCCTCCCGATTCAAGATGTCGATCAACGGCGCGGGATATTTTTGATAGACCTCGTCGAAATAACTGCAGTGCTCCCGAATGAAGTAGCCGATCGCTTGATATCGATACCCATGATTTTCGACGTCGGCGAAGAAAGGATGCGCCTCCATGAATTTGTCGAGCACCTGCACGCCCTCAACGATCACTCGCAAATAAGTTTTGATCAACTGCTCGGGCGTCACCGATCGATGTTGAAGTGAGCCTTGTCGATAGCGGCACTTATAAAAAATGTTCGGGATGCGCACATACGTCTTCGCCGAACACAAACATTTGAAGCTGAACGGCATGTCCTCGGAGTAGGGCAGGCTCGGGAACTCGATCCGATTTTTGATCAGGAACTCTCGACGGAAAAATTTCAAGCACGACGACCAATTGAACTGCCGATTGCAAAATCCGTCGATGCGCCGACCGATATCATTCGTCTCGAGCGTCGGGCGCTTGACATGATTGCCGACCTCCCAACTGTTGAGACGCAACTCGTCAGACTCCTCGTCGAACGCATAAAATTGTTCGGAGTGAAGGACGTCGGCAGCGGTCGACTCTGCGATCGAAATCAATTCCTCCAATGCCGTCGGCATCAACAGATCGTCGCTGTCGAGAAATGAAACGTACTTGCCCCGCGCGGATTTCAACGCAAGATTGCGCGGCAACCCCGGCGCTCCGTTATTCTTCTTCATCTTGAGCAAAGTCAATCGACCGTTGAACTCCGCGCTCAATCCATTGACAATCGAGGGCGATCGATCGGTCGAGCAATCATCGACGACGATCACTTCAAAATCCCGAACCGTCTGCTCGAGCAGGCTCCGCAAACACGGCTCGATGTACTTCTCAACGTTGTACATCGGCACGATCACCGTCACCGCAAATTTATCAGCCATCGATCACACTCCTCCTCAATCGTCGTCCTTGGCGCGCCACTTGAGCAGAAACTCGCTCATGGTCGGTTGCTGATTGGAGAACGCCGGCTTGAGCACCGCCCTCAACGTGTCGCTGTCCAGATGTCGCATGATGTGACCGTTCTCGGCGACGGAGATCGTCCCTGTCTCCTCGCTCACCACCACGATCAATGCATCGCACTGCTCCGATAATCCGATCGCCGCCCGATGCCTCGTGCCCAGCTCCGTCGAGAGCCCGCGGTTCTCCGTCAGCGGCAGAAGGCAGCCCGCAGCAATGAGCCGCTTGCCACGAATGACAGCGGCTCCATCGTGCAGCGGCGTGTTCGGAATGAAAACGTTCATAAGGAAATCCGCCGTTATGAGTCCGTCGATGTGAATGCCCGTCGCACTCACGTCGTTCAATTTCATCTCGCGCTCGATCACCAGCAACGCGCCCGTCTTGGTCGCCGATAAATTCTTCGCCGCCTTGACCAGCTCGTCGACCACGGTCTTGGCTTCCGCCTCGTCGAGCGATGAGTTCTTGCCGAAAAATCTCCCTTGACCCAAATGTTCGAGCGCTCGACGCAATTCGGGTTGGAAGACGATCGGCAACGCCACCACCAGCACTCCCGCCGACTTCTGCAGGAGCCATGATATGACGTGGAGATTCAACCAACTGCAGATGACCGTCACGGTGAACAGCACGATCAATCCTTTGACCAGAGTGATGGCGCGAGTGTCCTGCAGCATTTTGTAAATCTTATAGAGGATTGCCGCGACGATCAGTATGTCTACAACGTCCAACGGTCCGATTGTAGATAGGATTCCATGCAACTGCATTGGAAAGGCTATGTCAAACGGCATTCACAACCCACCTTAAGTTCAATGCGCTCTAAAAAAATTTTATCGGACGGAGAAATTTTATTCCACGATCTCGTTGAAGCCGAACTTATCTTCGATCGCTCCGATGTGCAGTTGATCAATGTAATCGAACATCTTTTGAGAGAACTCGCCGATGCCGCCGTTGTTGATCACATACTCCTTGCCCTTGTACTCGAGCACGCCCACGGGCGAGATCACCGCTGCCGTCCCCGAGCCGAACACTTCTTCCAACGTCCCGTTCTCGTGAGCGGCGATCACTTCGTCGATCGAAATCTTGCGCTCGACCGCGGGAATGCCCCAATCCTTTGCGATCGTCATGACCGTTCGATGAGTGATCCCGTCGAGGATCGAGCCGTCGGGTTTCGGCGTCACGACCTCGCCGTTGATCTTGAACAAGATGTTCATCGATCCGACTTCTTCAATGTACTTGCGCTCAACGCCGTCGAGCCAGAGCACTTGATCATATCCCTTATCGTGAGCGATCAAGCCCGCGTGCAACGATGCCGCATAGTTCGCGGGAGTCTTCGCCGCCCCGAGCCCGCCGCGCACTGCGCGCACGTATTTGTCTTCGACCATGATCTTGACGGGCGCGAAGCCATGCGCGTAGTACGCCGCCACCGGCGATAAGATGATCATGAATTTGTAAGTCTTGCTTACCCGCACGCCGAGATAAGGATCGTCGGCGAAGATGAACGGACGAATGTAAAGGCTCTGCCCCTCGCCCTGCGGGATCCAATCCTTTTCGAGCGAGATCAATTGCTTGAGACCGGTAAGCATCACGTCGAACGGGACTTCGGGGATGTCGAGAATTTTTGCCGACACGTTGATCCGATTGAGATGATCCTTCGCGCGGAAGATCGACACCCAATCGCCTCGACGATACGCCTTCAGCCCGTCGAAGATCGCTTGACCGTAATGCAACGTCGTGTTCGCCGGGCTCACCATGATGTCTTGGTACGGGACAATGCGCGGGTCATGCCAGCCCTTGCCCTCCTCGTAATCCATCACAAACATGTGATCGGTGAAATGCGTTCCGAATCCGATCTTCGACACGTCGGGCTTCGCCTTCAACGTCGTCGCCTTCTCAACTCTGATCTCCATCGATAACATCTCCGTTCGTTCAATTTATAATCACATGAACTTCATTTTATTATCGCCGCCGATCACTGTCAAGTTTTTAATTGATGTGGGCGATGTAAAAACGATAGGCGCATGCGACGAGCGCGGTCGTCACGAACCAGCTGACGGGGTAGGCGGTCATCAACGTCTCATAGGTCGGCGCGCTCATGAAGATCGTAAACAGCCATGTGATCCGCACGCCGCACACTCCGATCAAGACGAGGATCGCCGGCGCCAGGGAAATGCCGTAGCCTCTCAACGCTCCCGACAGTCCCTCGAGCACGATGTTGATCGACTCGGGCGCGACGATGTACCACAATCTGAGCTTGCCGAGCGCCACGACATTCGGGTCGGCGTTGAAGAACCTCAACAACTCTTCGGCGAACACCAAGATGAAGATCGACAGCGCGCCCATGAAAATCCCGTCGAGCCCGATCGATATCCAAGTCACTCGTCGGCACCGCGCAAAGTTTCGCGCGCCGAAGTTTTGACTGACGAAGGTGGTCGTCGCTTGAGCGAAGGCGCTGATGATGCAGAACACGTTGATTTCGATCGTGAACGCCGCTGCCGACGCCGCCATCGCATCTGCTCCCAAAGAATTGATCGCCGCTTGGATCAGCAGGTTGGAGATCGAGAAGACCATGCCTTGAATGCCGGCGGGCATGCCGATGCGAACGATCTCCTTGAGCTCCGCCCGATCGATCATCAACGAATGAATGTCGAGATGAACGACGCCCTCCGCGCGGATCAGTTCGACCATGAGGATCAGCGCGCTGACCGAGTCGGCGATCACCGTCGCGAGCCCCACGCCGAACACTCCGTCCTCGAACGTCGATACGAAGATCAGATTGAGCACGAGGTTGAGTCCGCTGGCGATCGCGAGTGCGATCAACGGCGTGTTGGTATCGCCCTTGCTCCTGAACATCGCCGCTTCGAAGTTGTAGACGCTCATCGCCGGCATGCTCAACAGATACATTCGCAGATAAGTCTCCGCCATGCTCTCAACCTCATGCGGAACCTCGAGCCAAGCGAGCACCGTCGACGTCGCCGCCTCCCCGACGATCACAATCCCGACGCCCGTCACGAGCGCCAGCACGAATGCGGTTTGAACGGCGGCGTGCGCTTGAGCGGATCGTTGAGCGCCGATGTGTTGAGCGATCACGACGTTGGCGCCGAGCGACAATCCCATGAACAGATTGACCAGCAACCCGATCAATGAGATGTTGTTGCCGACTGCCGCCATCGCCTCTTTGCCGACGAATTTGCCCAGCACCGCGACGTCGGCGGTGTTGAACAGCTGATTCATCACGCCCGTCAACGCCAGCGGGATCGCAAACCAAATGATCTTGTCCCAAATCGAGCCGTGAAGCATGTCAATTTCCCTGCTGCGAAACATGGTCGTTCACCTCTGAAAGCGATTATACTCCGATCGAAAAAATTTCACACCAAAATATTATTGACGCCGTCGCCATTAAACTATAAGATCATTTGCCAAGAAGGAGGTGAGCCGGCGACGAGATCAAATCAAATCATTTTCATGCCGCTCGGCGGAGGACAATCGATCGGCGCCTCGTGCTACTTCCTCAAGCTCGGCAACTCAAACATTCTGCTCGATTGCGGCATCGGTTTCAAACATGGCGTGCCGTTCGCGCCAAACTTCCACGCGCTCCTCTCGACGCCTTACCTTCAGAGCCTCGCGCAAATCTCTCAGATATTCATCTCGCATGCTCATCTCGATCACGCGGGTTGGTTGCCCGACTTCCTCATGCAATCGCAATCGCCCGCCGTCTGCATGACCGACATGACTTTCAATCTGATCGACCATCAGTTGAGCAACTTCCAACAGGGCGATTACTCGATCAAGCGCGAGCTGCTCAACTCCGTCGTCACCCGTGTCAGCTACGCTCAACAAATTCCGTTCGGCAAATGGCGCGCGACCTTCGCTCAAGCGGGACATATCCCCGGCGCGATGATGACCTTGCTCGAATTTCGCAACCGCCGCATTCTCTACACCGGCGACTATTCGATCGCCGACACGCCTTTCACGAGCGGCTGCTACTTCCCCGACGTCGATATCGATCTGTTGATAATGTGCGGGCTCCACGCCAGGCATTCAAGCTATCGTCGATTGCACGGCAAGTTGCCCTTCATCGTTCAGAAGATCAAACGACTGCTGAAGGAAGGGCGTTCGGTCTTCTACCGCGTCCGACAGTTGAGCAAGGGGATTGAACTGTTGGCTTTGCTCAACTCCGCCCTCAACGTTCCGATCTACCTCGATGATTTTGTGTTGCGTTTGAGCGAGCGGTTGGAAGATCAATTCATTCGGATTCGACGAGAAAATAATTATCCGTTGGGCGCCGCGCCGAAAAAATATCCCAACGTGGTGTTGAGTAAGGACCCGCGCTTTCCGTTCGATCCGAGGTATGAGCGGCTCGACGAAGATTTTGCGCTCCACGACGATTTCAATGACACCGTCGAATTTATAAAGCGGATCAATCCGAAGACGGCGGTGCTGGTGCACAGCCCTCCCTCGCTCGATCCCTTCGATGCGACGGTCGAGCAGGTGCTGATGAACGATGCCGATTGCCGTACCCAATTCGTATTCGCCAATGACTTCGAGACTTATGTTTTCTGATCACAAAGGAGTGTAATGCATTGATAGATTTTAAAAGCGACAAGGTGCGAAGATTTTTGTCCGACGTGCATGGTTGCGTCAAACAAAAATATCAGAAGGCGAGCGATTACGTTGATGAGGACGTCATTCGCGAAAATCAATTGTTCGGGATCATCTGCCTCAACGCCGACGGTGAACCGCGCGAGTACGCAGAGAAACTCAATGAAGCCGTCGGCACCGATTTGCGCGGCTATGACATCATTCGCCAGTTCAGGAAGTTCCACATCTCGCATCGACAGAAACGTCGCGAACTGCTCGATTGGGCGGACGAACTTGCCAAGCTCTTGCTCCAAGCGCTCAACAGCGCCGACCCCGACGACTTCATGCGCTTTAAAAATCATCGCAAGACCGACGTGCTCACTCAGGAGGGATCGCGTTATAAACTGCAGGAACGGATCGGCGTGTTGATGATCTATTGCAAGCATCCCGAGCTCGACATCTATGACGATCTCAAACTGCTCGAGCACTTCAAAAACGCGTACGCCAATGATTTCCTCGACGATCTCACCGACGCGCTTGCCCGATATTGCGGTGCGCTCAAACGTCCGTCGAGAGGAACGAAATCCAAATCCGCCGTCGAAGATGCAAGCTACGAGATCGAACGGTTGAAAACTCTGCTCGAGCGCAACGAGCGGCTCACTCAAGCACTCCAAGACGAGTTCGAAGAGTCTCTGCTCGAGAGCAAAACCAAGGAGCTCACCGAATTTTTCTCGCGCCTCAACTCGGAGAAGTACGGTTGCATTCTCGACGGGCTGTTGAGCGTCAGGAAGGGGGTCAACACTCTCAAAAAAAATCACTACGAATTGCCGCCCGAACTCAGCGGGCTGTTCATCATCACGCAGAAATTGATCCAGTTCGTCAAGGACAGTCACATCAATCCGATCATGAAGCTCGACGATGAGAAGATCGTCAAGGCATCCGATATAGAGTTCTGCGA
This sequence comes from Selenomonadaceae bacterium, assembly GCA_017477125.1. GTDB lineage: Bacteria > Bacillota > Negativicutes > Selenomonadales > Selenomonadaceae > Quinella. The sequence continues at coordinate 28,754 of JAFUXN010000014.1, read as the reverse complement.
CTACGAGGGCACGCCCTTCGCCGACAAGGACGATGAGAAGATCGTTCGCGTCATCTCCCCCGGTTGGATTTATACCGACAAGGATATTCAAATTGCTCGACCAAAGATCAAGGAGCTCGGAGACGATGATTAAATTAAAATTTGGAGGCAGCCCATGAATATTAAAGGAGAAGAACACAACGACCTGTGCGTCGGGATCGACCTGGGCACGACAAATTCCGTGCTGTCGATCATAAATGTCAAGCTCAATGGAGATATCATAAGCAAGGTGGTGGAAATTCCTCGCGCGGTCGACACTTATACCGTCGTCGAAGGCGCGAAGTTTAATACTCAACGAAAACCCACTCTGCCCTCGTGCGTCTACTACGACGACGAGCATCATTATAAAACGGTGGTCGGCGATTTTGCCAAGAAACGTTACTCGGTCAGACCGCACTTGGTCGCCAAATCGATCAAGAGCCAGATGGGGCGAGAGTTTGCAACCGGACTCGCCCCCGAAGTCCCCGATAAAACTCCCGCTCAAATCTCCGCGCGGATCCTCGAACACATGCTCCGTCACGCCGAACGCATCTTCAGAACCAAAATCGATGATGCGGTCATAACCGTGCCGGCAAATTTCGATTCAAGCATGTGTCGAGCGACAAGAGACGCGGCGGAGATCGCAGGCATCAAGATCAAAAACGCCGACGAGTCTGAACGTCCCGTGCTGTTGAGCGAGCCCAACGCCGTCATCTACGATTTCATCAATCAGGCTCACAACGGAGAAATTCCCGCCAACGTGCTCGACCTCAGCAAGAAGCGGCACGTGATGGTGTTCGATCTCGGCGGCGGCACGCTCGATATCACTCTTCATTCGATCGAGCGGCGCGATCGCTCAAAAGAAATTCTTAAGGTCGAGGAGATCGCCACCAACCGTTATACTCTGCTCGGCGGCGACGACTTTGATCAAGCGATCGCCGAAGCGATGTTTCGTCGGTACGTCAAGCAGCACGAGCGCCACACCGAGATCGTCAATAAGCTCCGTCGGGAGAAGAAGACGATCATGCCTCAACTGCTCGTCTACGCCGAGGAACTTAAGCTCGAGCTCAGCGATCGCAAGAATGAGGACATCGTTTCGTCGGGCTGGGACGAGGACGAGGAGGATAACGATTTCCCCATCGGCGGCAACATCAGTTCGACCGGCTACGCTTACGACGATACCTTCACGGTTGAGGAGATCGAGGAGATTTTGAGCCCGTTCATGGGCACGCATTTGACCTTCGACGACTACAAAAAACTCGACGAGCTGACCGGCGACAACAATACGCGCAACATCATCTATCCGATCCTGGACGTGCTCAACAAGGCGGCGGACAAGCTCAAGACCGATAAAATTGTGATCGACGCGGTGATCATGAACGGCGGCATGTCGAAGTTCTATATGATCACCGATCGCCTCAAACAATTCTTCGGGTTCGATCCGATCGTCGCGCTCGATCCCGATCAAGCAGTCGCCAGAGGCGCCGCCGTCTATCACTACTACCTTCACCGCTTCGAAGAGATCAAGGACGACATGCGCATGGTCGGCGATACCGATTCCGCAAAGAGCGCCGCCGACAAAAAATTCGAGTCCGACGACGGAGCTACTCTGCTCAAGGCGCCGCTGTCGATCGAATGGGGCAGGAACATTCTCAACGATAGCCTCTACCTCGCGACCAAGAACGATACGCAGGTCAAGATCATTCCGTCGGGCGCCGAACTGCCTTACACGTCGGAGATGATGAAGGGCTTTAAGCTGATGCCCAATTACAAGCAGATCACGATCCCGATCTTGAGCCGCAACATCGACAGCACCTATCGGGTGATCGCGCGCGGCAATATCGTCTTCACGCGCAAATATCCCGATGGCGCTTACGTTGCGTTTCGAGTGTACATGGCGAGCTCGAAAGTGATCACGATGGAGGCGTGGACGTGCAACGATGTCGACGGCACTCAAGTGCTCGAGCAGGGGCGCGTTGACATTTCGATTCATAACGACTTCAGCACCGACAAGAAGAATAAGATCATTCCGCGCGTCGGCACCAACCTCAAGCCCGAGGCGGTGCTCAACAACATCGAACAGCTCTGTCGAAACTACGAAAATCTCTACGGCAAATCGTTTGTCGCAAAGAAATCAGCCATCGCCAAGGAGATCAGAACGTTGGTCAACAGCGTGTGCACCGCGGGCAATGTCGCCGACTTCGCCGCTCCGATCCTTCGAATGATCTCCGGCACGAGGAGCAACGAGTTCAAGCAGAGATGTTTCATCATCGCGCGCAAGATCGGCAGCGCTTGGACGGAAGATCAGAAGCGTCGGCTGGCAACCGAATGCATGTTGCAGCTCGACAGCGATCTTCAAGGGATCAATCTCAGGGATTATTGGAGTTCGTCGGCGAGCACCAATACAAAAATGCAAGCGATCTTCGCGATGAGCATGTGCGCGTCGACGGAGCAGTTAAATCAATTGGAGCGGTTGCATTCGGACGATCGATATCTCAACGCTTGTCTCTACACTCACGCCAAGACCAAGACGCAGATCGATTGGATTTACGATTGTTTCAAGCGCGACGTGGTGATCCTCAAGCGCGGCATGAAGAGCAATATCCAATTCAGTTCGTACTCGATCGGGCTGGCGTTTTATCTCGACGGGCGTCAGACGAAAACGCGAGTCGATAAGAATGTCGTGGTGAGCGAGTTGTGCGATGCGATCCTCAACCTGCGCCTGTCGGTCGACGAACTGATCTGTTGTGTGCTGGCGTTGGGTTGGATATGCGATCGACGGACGGATAACGACATCAAAGACGACTCGATCGACGAGGCGTTGCGCACGCTCGAGGAGATGAATGTGTACTTCAGTTCGGACGAAAAGCGCCGACTGTTCAAGATGCAATCGGTCGTGAAGAAACTGATCCAAGGGCAAGTGCTGAGCAAAGATGAGGAGGAATTTCTGCTGCTCAAGCTCAACGGCTTCGATAATTGATCCCCACTCGGGAGCGGTCGCGGGGGACGATGAAAGAACGGGCGCCCGTCTACGATATACCGCTTAAGCGAGTCGTCGACTGCCACCGGTAAGACGATGGGTTAAGCCCCAATAGGGGCGACGGGGAAAAACGGGCGCCCGCCTGCTCACGTGGCGAATCGCCCTTCCCTCTGTCAACGATCAAAACTATTGTGGTCGAAAGGCATGAGCCTTTAAAACTGTTTGGGTCGAAGGGCGTAGTCCCTTCAGAACCTTGTATAGGATTGGTCGAAGGTGTCAGCCTTCAATGCCCCCAACGGTCGAAGGCGTCAGCCTTCAATGCCCCCAACGGTCGAAGGCGTCAGCCTTCATGGGCGGGTGGGCGGGATAAAAATTTTTTAGGAGGAGCAATGCAAAACAATTTTAAGAGCCTCGGACGTCAAACGGATTATGCTTTCGATTATAATCCCGCCGTGCTCGAGGCGATCGACAATAAAAACTCCGCGCGGAATTATTTCATCAAGCTCAATTGCGAAGAGTTCACGTGCGTGTGTCCGATCACTCATCAGCCCGATTACGCGCGGCTCGAGATCAATTACATTCCCGATCAAAAACTCGTCGAGAGTAAATCGCTCAAGCTCTACCTCACGAGCTTTCGTAACTGCGGCACTTTCCACGAGGACGTCATCAACATCATCGCCGACGATCTGATCAAACTGCTCGCGCCGAGATATTTGGAGATCGTCGGGCATTTCGCCGTCCGCGGAGGGATCGCCATTGAGCCGTTCGTAAATTACGCCAACGACGAGTTCAAAGCGATGGCGCAAAAACGTTTGGAGGGCAGGGATTGACACGTTGAGACAAAAACGCATCGCACTCATAAACGACTTCACGGGCTTCGGACGATGCTCGGTCACGATCGAATTGCCGATCCTGTCGGCGCTCAAGATTCAAGTCTGTCCGCTGCCGACCGCGATCCTCTCCGTGCACACCGGCTTCGAAAATTATTTCCTCGACGACTTCACCGATCGCATGCCCGCTTACATCGACAGTTGGGAGCGCAATCGGTTGATGTTCGACGCGGTTGCGACGGGATTTCTCGGCTCGGTCGATCAGATTGAGATCGTCAAGCGGTTCATCGAGCGTTCGAACGACAGTCAGATCATGATCGATCCCGTGATGGGCGACGACGGAAAAATTTATGCGTCATACACTCGTCAAATGTGCGTCGAGATGAGGAGCCTGCTTTCGACCGCCGATCTCGTCACGCCCAACCTCACCGAAGCGTGCGAACTGCTCGGCATTCATTATCCCGCCGACGGTGTGATCTCCGATTCAAAGCTGGCGACGCTGGCGGGCAACATTGCGGCGCAAACTCGCGGGCGTCGTGTGGTGATCACCGGCGTCAATCTCGACTTCGACGACGGTTCGTCGCTCGCCAACTTTGTTTACGACAAGGGCAAGATCAATCTGGTGATGGTCGATCGGATCGGCTCGGATCGATCGGGAACGGGCGATGCGTTCTTTGCGGTGCTCGCCGGCAATCTCCTCAACGGGATCGATCTCGTCGACGCCGTTCGAAAATCCGCGCGGTTCGTGTCAAGATGCATCGAGTATGCGGAGGCGCTCGAATTGCCGTGGAATCATGGGTTGCCGTTCGAAGAGTTTCTGACGACACTCGATTGAGGTGAGACGATGCTTGAATTGATAATCGGGAGGGCGGGCGTCGGCAAGACGTTCAATTGTCTCGCGCAACTGTCGGCGTTGATCAAAGGCACGCCGCTCGAACGGCAATACCTTCTCGTGCCGGCGTACATGACTTATAAGCTCGAGCGGGAGCTGGCGATGCAAACGGGCGGCTCGCTCAACACTTACGTGCTCAGCTTTCAACGGTTTGCTCAACAAATTTTGTCGGAGGTCGGCGGCTCGATCATTCCGCGCTTGACCGATATCGGGCGTCGGCTCCTGCTCAAAAAAATTCTGATCGAACGCAACAAGCGCGAGCAACTGAAATACTTTGCGAAGGCGGCAAAACAACGCGGCTTCAGTGAGACGCTCGCCGAACAGTTGAAGGAGTTGCGATCATATTCGATTGATCCCGACGCGTTGAGGGAGTTGACATTCGAGACCGATGACGAGCTTGCCGACAAGGTGACCGATCTGGCGACGCTTGCCGACGACTTCAAACAATTGATCGAGGGCAAGAAGACCGATGATGAAGACGTGCTCGAGCTCGCCGCCGAGATGATTAAGCAATCGGTTGAGATCAGAGATGCCGACGTGTTCATCGACGGGTTCATCTTCTTCGACCCTCAACAGCGCAATCTGATCCGAGCGTTGATGTCGTCGGCGCGGAACGTGCACATCACGTTGACCATGGAGACGACGCTCGACGCCAACGAAAATCGTCGGGAGCTTGGCATGTTTCATCGAGCGTACCAAACATTTTCGATGCTCAAAAAATTGGCGGCGGAGCTGTCGCTCGATGTGAAGGTGACCCGCCTCGCCGAGCCGTTGCGATTTAAATCCGATGCCCTTCGATTGCTTGAACGAGACTTATTAAAATTCCCGCCGTCGAATGCGAAATTGGATCGGGAGCTCAAGGGCGTGAAGGTGATCGAGGCGGCGAGCCGTCGGGTTGAGGTTGAGATGCTTGCGCGCGAGATCAGACGGCTGATCGATCGGGAGCACTATCGACCTCGGGAGATCGGAGTGCTGTTGCGCGATGACACTTACGCCGATCTGATCAAGCCGGTATTCGAGAAGTACCGCATCAATTATTTCAATGACGCCAAACGCGCCGGCGCGCACCACCCGTTGGCGGAGCTCATACGATCCGCGCTCGAAATGCAGAGTTGGAAGTCGGAGGCGATCTTCCGTTGCCTTCGAACGGGATTTTTTAATGTCAAGCGCGATGATGTTGACTACCTTGAGAACTACGCGATCGAGTTTGGAGTTCGGGGCAAGAAGAAGTGGACGCAGGAGGAGCCTTGGACGTGGCACCGTCGTGAGGTCGATGATGATCTCGACGAGCAATCGGCGTGGCAGCTCAAACGCTCGGAGACGACTGATCAAATTCGTCGGCAGATTATCGAACCGCTGTCGACGCTCTACGATCGGTTGCGCGACGCCAAGACGATCAAACTCCGCGCGGAAGTTTTATATGAGCTGCTCGAAAGCCTGAACGTGTATGAGACGTTGAGCGGTTGGTCGAAGGCGGCGCAGGAGGCGGGCGACCTTGCGTTGTCGAGGGAACATCTCAAGATTTGGGACGACGTGACGACGATGCTCGAGCAGTTTGCGGAGGCGTTGGGCGACGAGCCGATCACGCTGAAGGATTTCGAGGCACTGATCAATGAGGGGCTCGATTCGTTGAAGGTGTCGCTGATCCCGCCCGGTCTCGACGAGGTGACGCTTGCTCAATTCGATCAGAACTCGTTGCAGAATGCGCGGGCGATCTACATTTTGGGATTCAGCGACGGATTGATGCCGCGTCGCTCGACGGAGAAGGGCTTATTCACCGACGCCGATCGATTGCACTTGAGAGATTTGGGCTTGGAAATATCGTTGGGCGGGCTCGAAAGCAGCTTGGCGGAAAAATTTTTGCTGTACCGCGGGCTGACGGAGGCGAGCGAATATCTGTACGTATCATATCCGTTGGCGGACGCCGAGGGCAAGGCGATGAAAGCGTCGTCGTTGCTCGATCGCTTGCTAAAATTGTTGCCGACGGTCGAGAAAAAATTTGTGCCGATCGACGTGCTCAGTCCCGAGGAGCAACGCGAGCCGACGGTCGGCGAAATGAAATTGGCTCCGTCGACGGCAAGACGGTTGTTCGCTCGACGGTCGAAGTTGAGCGGGAGCGTGAGCCGCTTTGAAAATTTCATGTCATGCCCGTTCAAACACTTTGCGCGGTACGGACTTCGATTGGAGGAGCGGCGCGAATGGAAATTTCGTCCGCCCGACGTCGGCAACATTCTCCACGCGATCCTTAAAAAGTTCGGCGAGCGCATGCAAAGCGAGAATCGGCATTGGGGCGACGTCGCCGATTTCGAATTGCAATCGATCGTCGACGAGCTGATCGACGAGGTGGCGCCGCGTCTGCACAATCGGCTGATGAAGAGCACGCAGGCTTACGAGTATCAACTTGAGCGGATACGTCGGCTGGCGTCGGAGAGTTTGCATCGATTGATCGAGCTCGATCGCGTGAGCAAATTCCACCCGCTGAAACTCGAAACGTCATTCGGTCGAGACAGCGAATTGCAATTGAGGCATAAGCTCAACGGTGCGACGCTGGAGCTCAACGGACGGATCGATCGGATCGACGTCGACGAGGCGCAGAATTATTTCCTGATCATGGATTACAAGACGAGCTCGAGCGTGGCGCTCAACGCCGTCGATTTCTACTTCGGGCTCAACCTTCAGCTGCTGACATATCTGTTGGTGTCTGACGAACTGTTGAGCGACAAGCAACCGGCGGGCATGTTTTACTTTCTGTTGCGCAACCCGATGAAGGCGGTCGAGGGCGGCACGACGGAGGAGGAAGGGCGCGCGGCGATCGATAAAGACCTTCGAATGATCGGGATGATGTTGCGCGATGCGTCGGTGGTCAACAAGATCGACAGCACCATGCAATTCATTCGCGCGGGGATCAATAAGGACGGCTCATTCAGTCGGACGACCAACGTCAAGACGGCGGACGAGCTTGAGCATTTGATGAGCTATGTTCGATCGATCTTCGGGCATATCGGCGAGAAGATGCTCGGCGGAGAGATCAGCGCTCGACCGTTCAAGAAGGACGATAAGAGTAACGGTTGCATGTTCTGCGAGTTCAAAGCGATGTGCGGTTTCGAGCCCAACTCCAAAAATTGGCTGTTCGTGCCGAATTGGGACGACGCCGACGCCCTTCAACGGATCGAAAATAAAATTGCGCCGCCCGCTCCCGCCGCCGAAGAAAAAATTATTGAGCCCGCTCCCGTCGACGCTGACGATGAAAAATTTTTGGCACCCAACCCCAACCGTCAATCGGGCGCAGAGAAGCTCGCCGATCTTCAACGCGCCGCCCGCCTCACCAAGGGCACCGACGACATCATCGGTTCAATCGAGGAGGCAATCAACAATGACCGAAAATGATCTCCCAACCCTGCAATGGTTCCCGGGACATATGAAGAAGGCGCAACGCCTCATCGAATCCAATCTCAAGCTCGTCGACATCATCATTGAAGTGCTCGACGCTCGAATCCCGTCAAGCAGTCAAAACCCTCTGCTCAAAAAAATTCTCGGCACCAAGCCCCGACTGATCGCGCTGTGCAAATCCGATCTCGCCGATCCCAAACTCACCACCGCTTGGATCGATCACTTCCGCGCGGAGCAGCTCACTGCCGTTGCGGTCGACGCGGTCAAGGGCACGGGCATCAAGAATTTGATCGCCGCCGCCAAGAAACTCGCCGAGCCCTTCACTCATAAGATGGTCAAGCATGGCGGCAAGCCCCGAGCGGCGCGCGTGATGATCATCGGCATTCCGAACGTCGGCAAGTCGTCTCTGATCAATCGGTTGAGCGGCGGCGCCCACACCAAGATCGAAAATCGCCCCGGCGTCACTCGCGCCAAGCAATGGATCAAGCTCGAAGGCGATCTCGAATTGCTTGACACGCCCGGCATCCTCTGGTCGAAGTTCGACGATCCGATCGCCGCTCTCAAACTCGCGTGGACGTTCGCGCTCAAAGATGAGATTTACGATCTCGAGCGGACGGTTTGTCTGCTGCTCGAAACTCTTGCCGCTCGATATCCGTCGGGACTGATCGATCGGTTCAAGCTCGACGAACCGTTGCCTGCCGACGGAGCTCAACTGCTCGAATCGATCGGACGCAAGCGCGGTTGCCTTCGGAAGGGCGGTGCGCTCGATCTCGATAAGGCTCAACACATCGTGATGACCGAATTTCGAAGCGGCAAGCTCGGGCGCATCACTCTCGATCTGATTGAAGAAAATGATCCGAAATGACGATAACAGATTTGAATAAAAAGCGCGAGCGCGAGGAAGAGCGTGTGCGCCGCCTCTACGAGTACGAAGATCACTATCGAGCCGAGGGCTATGAACTGATCGCCGGCGTTGATGAAGTTGGACGCGGCTCGTTGGCGGGTCCGCTGGTGGTGTCGGCGGTGATCCTTCCGCCCGATGTCTTCATCGATCACCTCAACGATTCCAAGAAGCTCACCGCTCGACGGCGCGAAATTTTATACTATGAGATCATCGACAAGGCGTTGGCGGTCTCAACCGTCTGTTCATCGATTGAGGAGATCGATCGATTGAACGTCTATCAAGCGACGTTGCGAGCGATGATCCGCGCGGTGCATGCGTTGCCGATTAAACCGAACTTCGTCTTGACCGATGCGATGAAAATTTATTTTGGGGACGACATCGGCACGCTGTCGATCATCAGAGGAGATGCGAAGTCGGCGACGATAGCGGCGGCATCAATCATCGCGAAGGTGACGCGCGATCGAATGACCGACGAGTGGGACGAGCTTTATCCTCAATACGATTTTGCGCACAATCGCGGATACGGGACGCGTAAACATCTCGAGGCGATCAGAAATTTTGGAGCGACGCCGCTTCATCGACGGAGCTATGAGCCGGTCAAGTCGCTGTACTCGACGCAACTCGAGATAAAATTTTAAACCAAGGGAAGGGAGCGATATCAATGCCATTGGACGCAGGTGCCATAGGAATAAGACCGTTAAATCAGCCGCAGCGGACGGGAGGCACTGATGGTGTCCAAAGGCGAGAAGATGGAGGCGCGGGCGGCGGCTTTCGACCGCAGACGAACGTCCTGTTGAAGACGGCAGTCGAGGACATGGCGGGGCTGTTGTCTCGAATCTCGACGAGCGAGCGATTTGGAATAGAGAAGTTGCCGGACGAGGTCGGGCAGATCGTCAAGAACGTCCTGCAGCAAGCGTTTTCGATGGACGCGACGTTGAAACAGGGCGTGGGCAGCACGCTCGAGAGCCAACGGTTTTCGATGGAGCAGTTATCGGTGTTCGCGAGGATGTTGGCGCAGATAGGAGCGTTGGCGGAGAAGGGCTTCTCGATGGAGCTGAGCAACGAGACGGAAGTTATCTTCAAAGCGTTCAAGAATTTGATCGTGAGCGAGCAGGGCGGCGAGTCGTTAGAGCCGGTGTTGATGTCGAAGGCGGCATTCGAACTGATCGACTCGAAGAACGCGGTCGACCTGCCGGAGAAATTATATGAGGTGCTGGCTCAACTGGCGCAGGGGACGCCGACGGCATTACCGATGCCTCAAGCTCAACAATCGGAAGGCATGCAATTTTTGAATCAGCTGATCAAATTTTTCATGCCGCGTCCGACGCCGACGTCCGAAGCTCCGAATGGATCGAAGGCTGACGGAGAGGCGCCGCAAGGTGAGCAGGCTCAGGGGCAGGAGCAGCGATCGGCGCGCGGTCAGCAAAGTCAGCAGCCTCAGATGACTCGGACGAGGCAGTTCCTCCAATCGATGGTGAACAATCAGCAGCCGCAAGCTCAACAACAATCGGCTCAACCACAGCAAAATTATCAACCGCCGACGAATCAGGGTCAACCACAACAGAACTATCAGCCTCAACCCCATCAGGGTCAGCCTCAGCAAAATTATCAACAACAGCCGACGAGTCAAGGTCAGCCACAACAAAATTATCAACAACAGCCGACGCAGAATCAGGGTCAACCACAACAGAATTATCAACAACAGCCGACGCAGAATCAGGGTCAACCACAACAAAATTATCAACAGCAGGGCGCGCCTCCAAACTCTCAGCCTTCACTCAATCAGCCCAATCAACAATCGACTCAACCTCAAAATTATCAACCGCCGACCAATCAAGGTCAACCGCAACAAAATTATCAACCGCAGGGCGCTCCTCCCAACTCTCAGCCTTCATTCAACCAAACCAATCAACAATCCTCTCAACCTCAAAACTATCAACAGCCGATGAATCAAGGTCAGCCCCAACAAAATTATCAACCGCAAGGCGCGCCTCCAAACTCTCAGCCTTCATTCAGTCAGCCCAATCAACAATCGGCTCAGCCTCAAAACTATCAACAGCCGACCAATCAAGGTCAGCCCCAACAAAATTATCAGCCGCAGAATCCTCCTCCAAACTCTCAGCCTTCATTCAACCAGCCCAATCAACAATCTGCTCAACCTCAAAACTATCAACAACAACCGACCAATCAAGGTCAACCCCAACAAAATTATCAGCCGCAGAATCCGCCTCCCAACTCTCAGCCTTCATTCAATCAGCCCAATCAGGCTCAACCTCAAAACTATCAACAGCCGACGAAGCAGGGTCAGCCACAACAAAATTATCAACAGCAGGGCGCTCCTCCCAACTCTCAGCCTTCATTCAATCAGCCCAATCAACAATCAACTCAACCTCAAAATTATCAACCGCCGACCAGTCAAGGTCAGCCGCAACAAAATTATCAACCGCAGGGCGCGCCGCCCAACTCTCAGCCTTCATTCAATCAGCCCAATCAGCAATCCTCTCAACCTCAAAACTATCAGCAACCGCCGACCAATCAGGGTCAGCCGCAACCTAACTTCCAACCTCAAAACATTCAACAGTTGACACAACAAAACTACCAGCCCCAACCCAATCAAGGTCAGCCGCAACAAAACTATCAACAGCCCCAACCCAATCAAGGGCAACCACAACAGAGTTATCAACCGCAGAACCAACCGCCGATCAACAACCCCCAACCGCAATCATTCAACCAACCGCAACCCAATCAACCGCCCGTCAATCAACAGCAACCCACACAACAAAATTTCCAACAGCCCGCCAATCAGCCCCAACCCAATCAACAATCCGCCCAACCGCAACAGCAATCTCAATGGACGCCCTTCCAAGAGTATCAGCCCGGAGCCCAATTCGATCGCCCGACCCAGCCCAACGATTTCTTCTCGCGTCAATTGCAATTGCGTAACGACATGCAGGACGCCAAATCATTCATGCTCAAACAGCCCCTGCAGAACACGCCCCAAACCATGGACGCCTTGAAGAGCCTCGCGCAATTCCTCATGCGCGGCGGGCAAGCCAACCTCACCGAACGAGAATCCGCTCTGCTTCAGAACTTCGTCAACAACAATCAGCCCATGATGTCCGAAGGCGAGGCGCGCCACCTTCAAAACCTCCTCCGCCTCTGTCAGCAGAATGTCCCCGTTACCGTTCAGCAGGCAGCCGTTCAACAAAATCTCCCCGACCTGCCGAGACTGTGGGCGTTCATGCAGTTGTGCGACATGGCATCTCTCACGTCCAAACTGTCAGCGAAAGCATTCAAGCGCGCCGGCAGAGACGTCACCGAGTTCGCCAACGCCATGCGCCACGCGATGGGCGGCGACAATTCGTCGTCGGTGCAGGGCAATCGCTCGTTCCAAATGATGATGCCTCTCTACATGGGCGACAACGAAAATTCCTATCCGACATACCTGCACGTTTACGACGAGAACGCGCGCGACAAGGAGACCGGCGAACAACGCAAAGAAACTTGGGTGCGCATCTGCGTGTTGACCGACAACATTGGCGCGGTCGAACTCACGTTCAGAGTGTACGAGGGCAATCAGCTCGACATGAGATTTTACTTCTCGCAAAAGGAAACTGCTCGAGAGTTCCGCTCATACCTGCCCGACCTGCGCGATGCTCTCAAAGAGTCGACGCTCAACCTCGGCGAAGTGCGCATCGGAAGCGTCGGCGAGAAAATGACTTAATCGACGAGGATTTTGAACGATGGAAATGATACCGGAAGAAGAAAAAAAAGCCGCCGCACTCAAGTACGACGCCGAAAGAGATCGGGCTCCGCGCGTGATCGCAAAAGGACGCGGGCACGTGGCGGAACATATATTGGCGACGGCGCAGAAAAATGCGATCCCCGTCTACAAAAACAAAACTTTAATAAACATGCTGATGGCGCTCGAGATCGATCGGGAGATACCGCCCGAACTCTACAAGGCGATCGCCGAAGTCATGGCTTACGTCTACAAGATGGATAAGTCCAAGGGGCGCAACCTCAGATGATTTTGATCGGCACCAAGGTTTCTTCGCCGAGCTCGTGGAGAAAATTAGCCGCCGTCAATTCCGTCAGCTCCGATATGATCCAATCGATGTTCGACGGCTCGATCATCAGGTTGAGCGTCACGTCTGCCGCATACTCCGTCCCGACGACGGTTATTTTTTTTTGCCTCAACCAATTCTCCACGCTCGCCAACATTCCGTACTCGAGCGTTACCGCCAATTGCGTCATCGGCGTCATCGTCACGAGCTCCGCCGCCGCCAATCCCATCGACGCCGCATGCGAGTACGCTCGTATCAGCCCGCCCGCTCCCAATTTGATCCCGCCGAAATATCTCGTCACCACGATGATCGTATCGGTCAACGCGTTCTTCTTGATCACCTCAAGGATCGGATTGCCCGCCGTCCCGCCCGGCTCCCCGTCATCGTTCGACTTGTGCTTCTCCACGTCGACGCCGATCACCCACGCCGAACAATTATGCGTCGCATCAAAGTACTTCTTTTTCATCGACTGCAGAAACTCCCGCGCCTGCTCCTCGTCCTCCGCCCGCTTGACGTGCGCAATGAACTTCGACCGATTGATCTCATAACTCGCCTCGTAAATCCCGCCGGCGCTAACCGTCCTGTACTTCTTCAACGACCGTCACCTCAATTCGTCACCGCAAAGTATTCTCGCAACGCCGATATCTCCGACGCCGTGAACAGCCCGACCGGCGACTCCCTGATCATTATGTCTTGGAACCGACGGCTCAATTCGTTGTGATCTTCGACCGCAATGAACTCGGGATTTGCCGCGTTCTTCGTCAGCGAGATCGTTTGCGTTTGCGCGTCGACGTAGAGTTGCGTTTTCTTGATCACCTGCCCCACCAGCTCACTGCACTCCGCATCGAGCTCGGGTGGCGGCTGCAAGGTGTGAATGTGTATCTGCTCGAGCAGTTCCTCGCGCTCAAGTTCCTGCAATCGCTCGTACGTGCTCGACAGATCCGCTTTGTAAGTCTTATAGCTGTCGACGATCGAATGATAAAGCTGCCAATTGCGGTCGAGCTGTTCAATGTCCTTCTGATATTGCGTGTACCAGTCGATAAAAAATTTTTCCTGATTCAAGCGGACGTTGCGTTGCTCATCGTCGATCGAGCTGTCGGATTTAGCCTGCAGTCCGAAGAACGCGCCCGCCAAAAACATCAGCACCATCGACGCACAGAAGTAGGCGAACACCTTCCGATTGGGCAGAAATTTATAGAGCACGACGATCGAGACGAGCGCCGCCGTCAACAAAATCGTTTCGAACATTGTCTCGCCTCCTCTCGAGATTATGATATAAAAATTTTTTTGAGCCGACAAGTTTTTTTTGAGCTCGACGGCGACGGCAGGATTTTTTCATTTAACGTCGAAGGCTTTTGCCATGAACATTCAAGACATCTTATCAGCGTCCATGAGCCGTCGGGAGTTTTTGGCGCGCGCTCTGAAATTTTCCGTCGCGGCGGTCGTCCCCGTCGATGATCCCTACTCCGTCGAGCCCGACGACGAACAGATCATCGGTGAGGAAACGCTTGACTTCGATAGCATCATCTTGCGCGAGATCAATTTCGATTGGGCGAAGCGTCTCCGGCGTCGAAGTCGGACAGATGCGGTCGTCATTCACCACGTCGGCAACACCGACAAAAACATCAACGCCGCCGCGATCCATCGCTGGCATCGAAAGAACGGTTGGGCGGGCATCGGATATCATTACGTCATTCGCAAGGACGGTTCGATCGAGCGCGGACGTCCTCTTGATACCGTCGGCGCCCACACCTACGATCACAATGATAATACCGTCGGCATCTGCGTGGTCGGCAATTTTGAGCTGTCGCGTCCGACGAGCGAGCAGTTCCGCGCGGCGGAGAAGTTGGTCGGCGCGATCTGCAAGCACTACGATATCACGCCCGGCGCCTCGACGGTGTTCGGGCACAAAGATTTTTGCAAGACGACCTGCCCCGGCATTTATCTCTACAAATGGTTGCCCGACATTATTCGAAATGCGATTTGAGTTCGAGGAGTGAACGCAGTAATGGCTGACGACTCAAAGAAAAAGAAGAAGAGTATAATCGCGTCGCTCGACCTCAAAAATTACAAAGCGAAATACACCGATCCATACGGCAACGGCGAAGCCAAGGAGGTAGGGCTCGACGATTTCATAAAGGAGGAAGAACCCAAACCACTGTCGCCGCCACCACCATCACCGCCGCCACCGCCAACGCCGCCAACGCCGCCCTCTCCCGTCGAACCGAAGGTTGAACCGAAGATCGAGCTGAAGGTTGAACCGATCGTTGAGCCGAAGATCGGGCCGAAGGTTGAGCCGAAGATCGAGCCAAAAGTTGAGCCGCCGAAATCGAAGAAGCGGAAGGGCGAGAAGCAAAATAAAAAGCTCCACCTTCGGGAGCCGATCAAAGTCAACGTGCGTCGAGAGGTGAAGGATCGCCCCATCGGCGGCATCGATCCCAATGCCGATCCGATCGACGACGAGCCCAAACCTTATCATCGCCGCGTCGAGAGTTACGGCATCGCAATCTCCGCCGTCGCCCTCGTCTACAGCCTCTATACTGCCGATAAAGCGTCGTTCTTCCTGTCGCTGTCGCTGCTCACTTATCTGATCCGCCCGACCGTCGGAGCACTCTTCGGCAAGCACAATCAGACAGTGCAGAACGCGCTCAAAGGTTTCAGCATCGCCGTGTTCTTCGGCGCGATCCTGTTCCTCTTCTGCTAGCCAACAAAAAAAGCACTCGCCTCGGTGTGATCAAGCGGTGCTTTTTTTATCGCCATTATCTCCATTGATATCAGCCTAAAAAGTCGAGTTGGGAGCGCCGGAGTTCGCAGCGTTGGTGTGCACGCCGACTGCGATGGTGGTCACAGTGCAAATTCCTCGCGCTCCGTTAGGTCATCAGACACCGCCGCTCAACTCTTTCGCTCGAGCGTCGAATCGGCTCATGATCTCGTCATAAGTCTTGCTCGTGATTTCGGGCATGTCTTTCTGACCGGTTGCGTCGCTCCAGGTGACTCCGGCTTGTCTGAAGCCTTCCTCAACCGCCGCGCGCATTTCTTCAAGTCTGGTGGGATCGTTACCTGCGATCGTCGAAGCGAGATCGAAAATCCTGGTCGCGACCGCATCGACAGACCAATCGCCGCCGTCAGCAACGGCCTTGGCAGCGTCCTCGGGATTGGTGGCAACCTCGGGCATGCCAAACATCGACGCATCGACTTGCACGCCTCCAAAGTTCAGCACGCCTGTACCCTCGTCGAGCCAACCTTGAAGTCTGTCATTGGTGTCCTGCAGGGCTTGGATCATCAGATTGAGCATCACCTGCTGGTTATAATCGATGTCGGCTTTGAGCGCATCAACCTGCTCACTCGTCAACCCCTTTGTGGTTCCCTGCGTCTGCTGATCTTGCTCGGCGTCTGCTGCCTCTTGAGCGGCCTGCTGTCCGGTCTTCGAGATGTCGACCGAATATGCCGCGCCAAAGTCAGACGTCGCGCTTTGAGGAGTCGTTGTCGTCGAAGATGTCTTGGTGCCGTTGACGCCGTTCATCTTAGCGTAAACGTTGAGACCGATCTGCGACATTTTGGTGGTGTTTCCTACGTCCATGTACACACTCCCCTTCTTAAGGATTGTACCGACAAACAAGGGGCGTTCGCCATCCTTGCTTGAGAAGAGAACCGTAACTCCGATCCCGCCACTGCCGACGATCTTAACGCCGTCTGTGTGGTGCACGGCGGTGGTTCGAAGCCTCTATCGTCAATCCCGGAAAAATTACCTCTGAAAGGAACCGCTCACCGAACGATCACATCATGAACGCCGCAAAATCGATCTCGGGTCGAGCTTCGAGCTTGACCGCGATCTTCCCCGACGGGGTAAGCGGCGCCATTGGATCGGAAACGGCAACGAGGCGCGGCTTCTTCTTGATCACCGACACCGTCTTGCCGTCTTGAACGGTCAAAAAGAGAATCGACCCGTCGGGTTTGAACTTGCGAATGGTCGACTTCTCTCCTGATTGCGACGAGTCCAACGCTCGACCCGTGAGTTCTTCATGGAGTTCTGCAATTTCATCGAGCCGCGCCTGAATCTCGTCCATCTGTTCCATTTCAGTTCTCGCATCGGCAATTTTTTCCGCGAGAATTTTTGCGTACTCTGAGGGCGTCGAGCTGTCCGACGAGCCCTTCGATGTTGTCAGCGGCAATTGCGATCCGATCTCCCAAATTTTCATCGTCGGCACCTCCCATCAAACAGCTTATCGACGTTCGGTCGATCGAACTTAAACCGCTTTCGAAGGCAGTTTAACAAACTTTATTGGCAGTGTCAATAGTTTAGAGCCCCGTCGAAATCAAAGCAGCCCCGCCGACACGACGTCCGACGGGGCTTCAAAAATATCTTCAACGATTGGTCGATCACACGAGGACGCTCGAAAGACGAACGAGCTCGGGGTCGAGAGTCTTCTTGTTGTAGACGGAATCGAACAGGTTGATGCTGACGACCTTGCCCTCGTCGAAGCCGAACACCACGTCGGACGCACCGGAGATGATCGCAAGCGCCGCGCGCTCACCGAGCATCGATGCTTTCATTCTGTCTTCGACCGACGGAGAGCCGCCGCGCTGAATATGTCCGAGGATCGAAACGCGGGTGTCGATGCCGGTCTTCTCCTGAATGACGTTCTTGAGACCGACGCCCGAGCAAGCGCCCTCTGCCACGACCACGATGCTGTAACGGCGACCGCCCTTATAAGACTCGGTGATCTGACGGCAGATGTCATCGAGATCGTATTTGACCTCGGGGACGATGACAAACTCCGCGCCGGAGGCGATGCCCGAAACCAGCGCCAGCCAGCCCGACGTGTGACCCATGACCTCGACGACCATGATGCGGCGATGAGCCGACGCGGTGTCGCGCAACTTATTGATCGCGTCGACGGCGGTGTTGGCAGCCGTGTCGCAACCGATGGTGTAATCGGTGCCCCAGACGTCGTTATCGATCGTGCCGGGCAATCCGACGATGGGAATGCCGCCTTCGCGAGACAACATCGAGCCGCCGGTCAAAGAGCCGTCGCCGCCGATGATCACGAGACCTTCAATGCCGTGCTTGGCGAGATTGTCCAGACCTTTACGGCGTCCCTCAACGGTTTTGAACTCCATGCAACGAGCGGTACCGAGAAAAGTGCCGCCGCGTTGGATCAGATCGGAGACGCTGCGGGCGGTGAGCTCCTCGATCTCGTCGTTGAGCATGCCCTTATAACCGTTGTGAATACCGAAAACCTTGACGCCTTCGAAGAGCGCGGTGCGAACGACCGCACGAGCTGCTGCGTTCATGCCGGGGCTGTCGCCGCCGGAGGTCATAACCGCAATCGCATTTTTGATAGCCATTTCCTCACCTCATCTTTTGGATTGACAAACAGGATCGTAATTTCGACGGCAATATGATATAACGAAAGCCGCTCAAATGCAAACACTTTTTGAACGCGCCTTCTCATGTCGACGGGCGGAAAAATATTTGGCGGCGACGGGCGCGTGGGGCGCGGAGGAGAAAAAATAGGGCGCCCGCCTGCTCACGGGGCGGCGCGCCCTTGCCCGTCGTCAGCAATTGAATAAATTGTGGGCGGTGGGGGCGGCGGAAAAAATCGGGCGCCCGCTTCCTCACGGGGCGGCGCGCCCTTGCCCGTCGTCGGCAACGTAGTAAATTGTGGGCGGTGGGGCGGCGGAAAAAAATAGGGCGCCCGCCTCCCTAATGGGGCGGCTCGCCCTTACCCGTCGTCGGCAACGGAATAAATTGTTGGCGATGGGAGCGGAGGAAAAAAATAGGGCGCCCGCCGTGTCACGTGGCGGAGCGCCCTTTTCGCCTTCACCTTCCAAATACTTTAGGGGTTGCACAAAATCATTAAAGCCGAAAATATTTTTGGGTAACGATAGAAAAAACGGGCGCCCGCCTGTTCGCGTGGCGGCTCGCCCTTTTTTCTTTTATAGTCCAAATATCTTAGGGGGTTGATCAAAACGTTGGGGCTGAGCAGGGCGCGCAGCCGGGCGTCGAAGGCGCGCGCCCATATTTAAACGTCGCCCCACACAACGTTCTTCGCAGCCGCTCACTCGTCGGCGGTCACCAACGTTCGGATCGGGAACGGAATGTTGATGCCCTCCTCCCGATATCGTTTCGTGATCCCTTTGATGAACTCGTGCTTCATCAAATATTGAACGTCGAATTGGTGCGCGTGCAGAAACACGTTGAAGTCGATCGACGAGTCGCCGAAGTTGTAGAACCTGACCGCCGGTCTCAACGGATTCCGATCAATGCCCTTGCTGTCGAGCAACTCTTCATATCCGTCGGTGCGCTTCTGAACATCGAGCGCAACTTCCATCGTCACACGCTCGACCTGATCAAGATCGCTGCTGTAGTCGACGCCGATCGGCACCGTGATGATGATGTCGTCGCGCGGACGCGAATAGTTTGTCGTGATCGCTCCCGCTATATTTTTATTCGGGATCACCACAACGCTGCCTTCCGACGGCGGCATGATCGTCGTCAAGCGCCAGGTGATGTCGGTCACTCGACCTTCCTCACCGCTCGCCAGTTTGATGTAATCGTTGATCCTCAACTGCTTCGACAGGATCAGTTGCAGTCCCGAGAAGATGTTGGCGAGCGTCTCTTGCAAGCCGAGCGCCACCGCCATACCGCCGACGCCCATCGCCGTCAAGATCGGCGCGATCGAAATGCCGTAGTACTGCAGAATGATCAGCGCGCCCGACGCATAGACGGCTGTCTTGAGGATCGTATTGAGCAACGTCGATTGAGAGGCGTCGCCGGTGCCCGAGAGCTTGACGTTGATGACGCCCGAGATCGTCCGTTCGGTGACGCGCGTCAACGTGAAGACGATGACCGTGAACAGAATGTATGAGAAGATGCGCGCCAGACCTTCGGGCAGTGCACTCGTGTTGACGATCCAATACAGTCCGCTCATCAGGCAGAAGTTGATGGGGATGCCGCGGAGCGCGTGCAGGAAGATCGATTTGACGGAACCCTCGTCGGTTTTCAAAATGCGATCGATCCGTTGATTGAGGAATCGATTGATGGTGATGCCGAGGGTGAGAGACGCGACGAGTATGCACGCCGGCAAAAACAACAGTTCCGACAGTCGGAACCAATCCACGTTCATGAGATACTCCAAAAAAAATGCCTCCTCTATGAGTTTTGCTTCAGCAGGTCGATTGCGAACTCGAGCGCCGCATTCGCCGCCGATGATTTGATTTCAATCCTGGAACCGTTGAAACGAAACCGTTGAGCGACGCGCCGATCTTCTGTCGAAAACCCGACACATACCAGCCCGATTTCATCTCCCGACGGTCCCGCATAGCCAGTGGTGCTCAGCCCGACGTCGGTGCCGAGCAATCTTCGAACGCCGTCCGCCATTTCAAGCGCAACTTGCTCGCTCACCACGGTGAATTGCTCGACCGTCGACGGCTTGACCTTCAGGAGATCGAGCTTGACCGCCGTCGCGTACGAGATCACTCCGCCCTTGACGTAATCCGAACTGCCCGCGACGTCCGTCAATCGGCTCGTCAACAGCCCGCCCGTACATGATTCGGCGCAACCGATCGTCCAACCGCGTTCGCTCAACAATCGACCCAATTCAATCGCCGCGTCCATCACTAAATCCTCTCCGCCGCAAGATCATACACAAATCCCGCCAGCACTCGAACACGAACGATATCACCGGGGCGGCTCCGTCGATCGCCTTCAACATAAATCTGTCCGTCGACCTCCGGCGCCTCTCGATACGAACGACCCGCCGCGATGTCAGATTCCTCCTCGTCGCGCCCCTCGATCAACACATCGAGCTCCCGATCCTCAAGCGCCTCATTGATCTCCTGCGAAATCATGCTCTGCACGCTCATCAACTCGTGGTAGCGCTCCTGCGTCGTGCCCTCATCGATCTGATCCGTCAGATTATAAGCCGGCGTTCCCTCCTCGGGCGAATACGCAAACACCCCAACGTGATCCAATCGTTGAGCGATCAAAAATTCCTTGAGCTGTTGAAATTCCTCGTCGGTCTCGCCCGGGTACCCCACTATGAACGTCGAACGGATCGCCACGTCGGGAATACGCTCGCGCAATTTCGCCAGCAGACTTTCGATCTCCTCTCGACGGTCGGGACGATGCATGCGCCTCAACACCGAATCCGCCGCGTGCTGCAACGGCAGGTCGACATACTTACAAATTTTCGGCTCCGTCGCAAACAGCTCGATCAGTTCGTCAGTGAAGTGCTTCGGATACGAATACAGCACTCTCAACCATTGAACGCCGTCGACCTTGACCAGCTCCCTCAACAGTCGAGCCAGCGACGGCTCATTATACAGATCGCGACCGTAATTTGTCGAGTCTTGAGCGATCAAATTGATCTCCTTGACGCCGTCGGCAACCAACTGCTCAACCTCCGCGCGGATATCTTCAATCGGACGGCTGATCTGCTTGCCGCGGATCAACGGGATCGCACAGAACGCGCAATGGTGATCGCAACCCTCGGCGATCTTGACATACGCAGTATAATCAGGCGTCGTTCGAAGGCGCGGCGTACTGGCGTCGTAGATCGTTTCGCGCTCGCCGATCAAGATCACGCGCCGACCTTTGAGCGTCTCCTCGATCGCCTCCATGATCCGATGCCAAGCGTTGGTGCCGATGATCGCATCAGCCTCGGGCAACTCGTTGAGCAACTCTTGACGGTACCGTTGACCCAAACAGCCCGCGATGATCAGCGAACGGCATTGACCGTTGACCTTATAATCGGCAAGGTTGAGGATCGTGGTGATGGACTCCTCCTTCGCCGACGCGATGAACGCACACGTATTGACGATCAAAATATCGGCGTCGGAAGGATTGGGCGTGAGCTCGAGCCCATGACTTTGCATGATGCCGAGCATCACTTCGGTATCGACCAAATTCTTCGCGCAACCCAAACTTACAAAGCCGACCTTCATCGCATTACCTCCATGGGGGTTTTCAATCTGACCTGCTTGACCCATTGATCCAAAAATTGATATCGCTGTTGATCATTGAACGAGCGCTTGACGTCGAACAGCCGCAGATTCTTGCCGGCAAATTTTTTGTAAGCAAGCGTCTGCGGATTGGTCGGGACGAAGTAGAAATCGTTGCGTTGAAGAACCAGTTGCGCTTCGTCGCTCAACAGCCAATCGGAGAACTCGGCGGCAGCGCCCAAACGTCCGTCGTCGACCGAGGACAGCGCCACGCCCGTCAACATAAAAGCCGTGCCGTCGGCGGGATAGATCACCTTCAACGGGTAACCGTTCTGCATGTAGCGGAGGGTCTCACTCTCGACCGCAATCGAGATGTCGACCTCGCCCATGCCCGCTTGACGCACGGGATTCGACAGATATTTGGCGTACTGAATGACCTTGGGGTGAAGTTTGTCGAGAATGTCATAAGCGGCGGCGTCGCCGAACTGCCCGATCATCTGATACATGAGGTTGGCGCTGGCGTCGGCGGCAAGAAAATCAGTGATGCCGACTCGAACGTTGCGATAATCGGCGAGCGCCGTCCAACTGTCGGGGATGTCGGCGATCGTTTTGAGGTAATCGCGATTGACGCAGAAGACAACGGGATCGTACCAAACGCCCGTCCAAGCGCCGTCGTCGTCCTTGAACGCAGACTTGACCGCGTCATTGGTCTCCGAAACGTAGAGTTTCAGTAAGTTGAGATCGGCAGCGCGCTCGAGAACATTGCTGTCGGCGAGCACCAGATCGGACGTGGTGACGACGGTCGGATCGCTGACGGCATCATCTCTCAAATGCTGAAGGAGCTCCGTCGGCGAGAGCGGCACGAAATTTACTCGAACGTGATGCTCGTGCTCGTAGGCTTCCGACAGAAGAGCGGCGTGTTCGGGGGGCAAGGTGGTGTAAGCGGTGAGCTCCTTGAGAGGAACGCTGCGATTGTTTTGGTCGGCGCCGACGGGGAGCGTCATGCCCGCCGCGCACGAGAGGATCAGCATGAACGAGGTCAACAGCAAAATTGTGTACCGCCTCATCGCATTCACTCCATTGTTTTTGACGATTATAAACGTATTTCATTTTAAATACAAGCGGATAAAAATTTTTAAAGGGCGCTGCTCTTCGACCCATGACCCTGCGGGGCTGTGAAGGGGCGCTACCCTTCGACCCAACCCTGCGGGGCTGTGAAGGGCGCTGCCCTTCGATCCGACCCTGCGGGGCTTTTAAGGGCGTCGCCCTTCGACCATGGCGCTGATGATAAGGGCGAGCCGCCCCGCGTCGAGGCGGGCGCCCCTTCTTTCTCCGTCGCCCCTTCCGTCCATGGTTGCGCATTGATCAAAGGAGTTAGGGCGCCCGTTCTTTCACCGTCGCCCCTTCCGTCCATGGTTGGGCATCGATCAAAAGAAAAGGGCGAGCCGCCACGCGTCGAGGCGGGCGCCCGTCCCTTCGACCGTCGCCCTATCGATCCCAATTTCAAATCGATTGCAAGCGGATAAAAATTTTTGGGTGCAATCGTCGACGGAAATTGTTATAATCAACGGCAGGATTAATTCATTCGACATTGGAAAGGGAGATGTAACAATGGCATTGGACAGACAGCTTCTTCAGACGCTCCTCGATGAGTTCACCGTCGGCGGCGAGCAACTGCGCGAAGTCGCCGCGAACTTCCGTCAGGACCTCAAGCTCGGGCTCAACGATCCCGCCGATTCGTCGCTGCGCATGCTCAAATCCTACGTCGGACTGCCCACCGGCAAGGAGACCGGCGAATTCCTTGCGCTCGACTTCGGCGGCACCAACGTCAGAGTTCAGCGCATCAAGCTCGAGGGCGCGGGTCGTTTCGAAGTCATGAAGAAAGTCGGCAAGCCGTTGGTCGTGCCCGGCGAGTATGATTACATCGGCGCGAACTCGACGGCGGAGCAGATGTTCGACTTCCTTGCGGGACTGATCGATGAGGCGGTCGACAGGGATCACGAGACGAAATTCTATCTCGGGCACACTTTCAGCTTCCCGTCGGATCAGACCAATCTCTACAACGCCAAGCTCATCATCTGGACGAAGGAGTTCAAGACGCCGGGTGTTGAGGGCAAGGTCGTCAACGATCTGCTCAAGGAGGCGCTTGAGCGCGTGGGGCTGACGAATGTTGAGCCGATCGCGGTGATCAATGACACGGTGGCGGTGCTGTTGTCGGCGGCGTATCAGCAGCCCGACACGTACATCGGATCGATCTATGCGACGGGGCAAAACAACTGCTACGTTGAATCGACGATCAATGATCCTGAGAACGCGGGCGTGGGCGGCATGATCCTCAACCTCGAGTCGGGCAACTTCATGAAGTTGACGCCGAATCGTCTCGACCTCGAGTTCGACGAGCAATCGGAGAAGCCCGGCGAGCAGCGGCTTGAGAAGATGGTGAGCGGCAGGTACATGGGTGAGCTGTTCGGGATGGCGCTGTCGGAGCTGTTCGACGAGAAGGGCAAGGATTACAAATTCACGTCGATCGATCTGTCGAGCATCTTGATGGACGACACGATTGACGGCGATCGGATAGCGGCGATCATCAAGGACAAGACCGGCAAGGACGTTGACAGCGAGGAGTGCGCCAAGATCAAGCAGTTGGCGGCGGCGATGGTGGTTCGCTCCGCGCGGTTGGTGACGGCGGCGTTCGTCGGGATCATCTGGCATCGGACGGGCGCGGGCAAGATCAATCGTCAGCACATTGCGGTCGACGGCTCGGTGTATGAGAAGATGCCGCTGGTCAAGGAGAACATCAATCGTGCGTTGAGCGAGCTGCTTGGAGAAGAGGCGGCGAAGATCGATACCATACTCGACAACGGAGGCTCGGGATTGGGCGCAGCGATCGCGGCGGCGATGGCGGTCAATCATCACGCCGAATGATCAGATGAACTCTCATAATGGACAACGAAAGAAAATATTTAAAGAAGCTCGACCTCAGTGAATTCTGCTTGATGGACGACGTCTTGTTCGCACTTTGTTTCAATAAAAATATCGAGTGCACTCAGCTCGTCCTCCGCACAATTCTTGATAACCCCAAACTCGTCGTCAATTCTGTCTCGACACAGGTTGTCCTGTCGAATGAGAACAGACGCAGCATTCGGCTTGATGCTTTCGCCAACGATGATGAGAAATTCTATGACATTGAGGTTCAGCGCAGAAATTCGGGAGCGTCGCCACGTCGTGCGCGCTTCTACAGCAGTCTGATCGATGCTCATATCTTTGCGAAGAACACAGATTTCAAAGTTCTGCCGGAAAGCTACGTCATTTTCATCACCGAGCATGACGTTCTCAAGGGCGGCAAACAGATTTATCACATCGATTGGACGATTCGAGAGACCGGCAAAGCATTTGGGGACGGCTCTCACATCATCTATGTCAATGGGGAGAAACGCGAAGGCTCGACGCCTCTCGACCTGCTCTTGCAAGACTTCTTCAACAAAGACACTCAACAGATGAACAATGAGTTGCTTGCCGACAGGATATCGGAGATTCGCGGTGAGAAGGTGGTGGATGATATGGCAGTGATTACTTTTGACGATATTTACGAAGAGGGCAGAGCCGATGGCAAGGCTGAAGGCTTGGCGCAAGGCAGGCTCGAAGGCAGGCTCGAAGGCAGAGCTGAAGGTTTGGCGCAAGGCAATGCCGAGGGCAAAAAAGTCGGCATCGTTGAAGGCAGGGTGACAGGCAGAGCTGAGGGCAGAGCCGAGGGCAAGATCGAAGGCAAGATCGAAACTCTGCTTGCAAACCTGCGTCGACTCATCACCAAGCTCGACATGTCGAAAGAAGAGGCAATGGATCTCTTGGACATTCCTCAACACGAGCGCGAACATTACATCAAACTTCTCAACAGCCCGTTGCCTTGAATTTCATGGGTGGGCGGTGGGATCAATTTCAACGATAGGAGAATCTTATAGCACATGGCATTCAATGAGACCCGACGAAACATCGCGATCATCGCGCACATCGACCACGGCAAGACCACTCTCGTCGACGCGATGCTCAAACAAAGTCACATCTTCCGAAAGAACGAGCAGGTCGCCGAACGCGTTCTCGATTCAAACGATCTCGAGCGCGAGCGCGGCATTACGATCCTCTCCAAGAACACCGCGATCAATTATCGCGACGTCAAATTCAACATAGTCGACACGCCGGGACATGCGGACTTCGGCGGCGAGGTCGAGCGCGTGCTCAACATGGTCGACGGCGTGTTGCTTCTCGTCGACGCGTTTGAAGGACCCATGCCCCAAACCAAGTACGTCCTTCGCAAGGCGCTCGAACAGAAGCTCAAACCGATCGTCGTGATCAATAAGATCGATCGTCCCGACGCGCGCGTTGAGGAGGTCGTCGATGAGGTGCTCGAACTTTTCATGGAGCTCGACGCCGACGATGACCAGCTCGATTTCCCCGTCATCTACACCGCCGCCAAAGCCGGCATCGCCAAGAAAAACATGTCCGACGAATCGACGAACCTCGAGCCGTTGATGGAGACGATCTATAATGAAATTCCGTCGCCCGAAGGCGAGTTCGATGCGCCGCTCCAAATGCTGGTGACCACGCTCGAGGCTGATGATTACGTCGGCAAGATAGCGATCGGTCGCATTCAACGCGGCTCGCTCAAGCCCGCTCAGACCGTCGCGATCATGACCGCCGACGGCATCAAGCGCGGCAAGGTCGCCAAAGTCTTCTCGTATAACGGGCTCAATCGTGTCGAGACCGACGAGGCGGTGATGGGTGAGATCGTGGCGTTGACGGGATTGAACGACGCATCGATCGGCGATACCGTTGCCGACATCGATCAGCCCGAGGCTCTTCCCGCCATCCGTGTCGACGAGCCGACGCTGTCAGTGACGTTCGGCGTCAACACGAGCCCGTTTGCGGGGCAGGAGGGGCAGTTCGTCACGAGCAGACATATTCGCGATCGGCTGTTCAAGGAAGTGCAGACGAATGTGGCGTTGCGCGTTGAGGAGACCGATTCGACCGACGTGTTCAAGGTGAGCGGGCGCGGCGAACTTCATCTGTCGATCCTCATTGAAACCATGCGGCGTGAGGGCTTCGAATTACAAGTCGGCAAACCGGAAGTGGTTTATAAATTCGACGGCGATCAGAAGCTCGAACCGATCGAGCAATTGACGGTCGAAGTGCCGCAAGAGTTCATGGGCACGGTGATGGAGTCGCTCGGCTGGCGCAAGGCGGAGATGCAATCGATGAACGAGGTCGCGGGCTACATGCGCATGCAGTTCCTGATCCCCGCGCGCGGGCTGATCGGTTTCCGTTCCGAACTGCTGACGTCGACCAAGGGCAACGGCATAATGAATCACATCTTCCACGGCTATGCGCCTTACAAGGGAGATATCCCGGGGCGCTCGAGGGGCTCGCTGGTGGCGTTCGAGCAGGGCACGACGACGGGTTACGGCATTTTCAATCTGCAGGATCGCGGGACGATGTTCATTGAGCCGGGTCAACGCGTGTACGAGGGAATGATCGTCGGCGAGAACGCGCGTGAGCTCGACATCGACATCAACCCGTGCAAGCAGAAGCACGCGTCGAACATGAGAACAACGGCGTCGGACGAAGCGATCCGATTGATCCCGCCGAGATTTTTGAGTTTGGAGCAGGCACTTGAGTACATCAACGATGATGAGCTCGTCGAGGTGACGCCGCAATCGATCCGATTGAGGAAAGCGGTGCTCGATCGGAACGTCAGAGGGCGCGCCGCCAAGAACGCGCGAAAATAATTTTGATCCGGTCCGTCCGCATAAACCATGAGGGCGGGCATATTTTTTTGGGAGTGATTGATATGAACAGCGAAAAATTGATCGTGGCATTGGATCTGAAGACC
Organism: Selenomonadaceae bacterium; assembly: GCA_017477125.1. Lineage (GTDB taxonomy): Bacteria > Bacillota > Negativicutes > Selenomonadales > Selenomonadaceae > Quinella. Next base: position 843 of record JAFUXN010000014.1, on the reverse strand, counting down.
GACGCCGATGTTAAGAAACTCGTTGAGACGCTCGGCGACAGTGTTAATCTCTACAAGGTCGGCATGGAATTGTTTTATTCGGTCGGTCCCGACATCGTCCGCTGGCTCAAGGCGCGCGACAAGAAAATTTTCCTCGACCTCAAGCTCCATGACATTCCCAACACCGTTGCCGAAGGGCTGTGCTCGTTGCTCAACCTCGGCGCCGACATGCTCAACATTCATGCGTCGGGCGGCTACACCATGATGAAGACTGCCGCCGATAAGCTCAAACTCCGCGCGGAGGAGCTGGGCGTTGAGCGCCCCAAGCTGATCGCCGTCACGGTTTTGACTTCGATCAACGATGCCGATTGGGAGGGGCTCGGATATAAGAACGCCGTCAACGATCAGGTCGTCAACCTTGCCAAGCTCGCGGCGAAGGCGGGGCTCGATGGCGTTGTCGCCTCTCCGCGTGAAGCGAAGTCGATCCGTGAGGCTTGCGGCGACGACTTCTTGATCGTCACCCCGGGCATTCGTCCCGCCGGCGCCTCCATCGACGATCAATGTCGGATCGAAACGCCCGCGTCGGCGATCAGGAACGGCGCCAATTATCTTGTCGTCGGTCGCCCCATCAGAGCCGCCGCCGATCCAAAAGCCGCCGCCCTCTCGATCATTGAGGAGATCAATTCCGTTGAGCGCTGATCTCTACCGTCGAGCCGATCGGATCGTCGAAACCATCATCAACGTCAAGCGGAATATCAACACGATCAGCGATGAGCAGTTGGCGGAGGCGAATAAGATCATCGCCGACCTCAACGTGCTGATTTATGCGTCGCTCCAAGCGCTGTCCGACGGCGACGGTGCTCG
>JAFUXN010000102.1 GCA_017477125.1 Selenomonadaceae bacterium | reverse complement strand
GAGGCTACCGCTACGGGTGAAGCCACTGCTACGGGCGAGGCTACCGCTACGGGTGAAGCCACTGCTACGGGCGAGGCTACCGCTACGGGTGAAGCCACTGCTACCGGCGAAGCCACTGCTACGGGTGAGGCTACCGCTACCGGCGAAGGCTCCAGCACGGGCGCAAGCTCCTCTACGGGCGAAGGCTCCGGCGCGAGCGCAAGCTCCAACACGGGTGAAGACTCCAGCACCGGCGCGGGCTCCAATACTGGCGCGGGCTCCAATACCGGAGCAGCCGAAGACGTTGCTGACGAAGAGACCGGCGACGGCGACGGCGGTAATGGCGAAGGCAGCAACAACGACGATCCGCAGGAGAAGAGCGAGAACGACTTCAATGGCGACGAGAGCGATCAAAATAATGATGCTACTATCAACAGCGCAAAAGTCAGTGCGGTAGAGTCCTCGACTGATACCGATGGCACCGTCGAACTCACCCTTACCATTGACGTTGGAAATGCTTCTCTCAAAGCAGGCGACTCCATCTCCATCGCAAGCCTCGTGCTCCAGAACGTTGAGCTCAAGAACGGTGACTTCATCGCGATCCTCAATACTTCGTCCCAGAGCGCAAACGTGTCCGACGGCGAAGCAGAGCAGTCCAACGGCGCAGAAGGCGATCAGTATAACCTCTACGCGGCAAACGGCGTAACCATCACCGGTGCACCTGAGGAACTCGTTGACGCAATCACAACCGTCAATGTCAACTCAAAATCCGACGGCATCGCAGTTGCTATCGACCTCGCCGCGGATACTGCCACCGACCTGACCGAGTTGGTAAGCGACCTTGCTTACTCCTCCGAGGACGGTACCGTTACCAAGGTTGTCGTCTCCTACACTGACGGCGATACTCTTGCTACGGGCGATCTCATTCTCACCGTCAGCAACGGAACAGTAACATCGATAGATGAGGTTACCGCTGTAGATGAAACCGCTGGCACAGCTACCATCTCCACTTACTCGGTCAGCAGCGACGGCACTGTCGACAAGACGAATGCTACAACAAGCACGGTAGACTCCGATAGCACGTGGGAAGATCTGATCGCGACTTCCGATTGGACCTCGTTGACGGCAGATTCCGATGGGCTGTATAAGTGGGCTAACGGCGATAAGGTCGTCAAGACCACAAATAACACCAACCCCGGTTCTTACATCACGACAACATCGACCTCAAACGAATTCAGTATCAGCGACATTGCAACGTTCGGTACCGAAATCAAGTCGATTACAAATAACGGCACTGACGGTCTCACCGGTGCGTTTACCGGCGGCAGCAGCCCGACGACCAGCGCAAAATACGTTTACATCAGCCTCGAGGCAGGCGTCACTGCAAGCCAGACGAGCTCCAATGTATGGGCGATCTCCGACACGACGACCGTGGCTTCCGGCGAAGATCCCGATTCGTTCACAAGTCTCGTCGTCACCGGACCTGAGGGCGCTTCGGGTCAGATTCTGTACTTGGCGAACAACGAGTACACTCTCAGCAGCACCGGAGTGGTCACGAGCCTGACGACCGATACCGCTGTTGTCACGGGTCTGCTCTCGTCCGACAATACGCTCGTCCCGACCGATAACAACCATGCCAACTACTACATTGTTGATGGCAAGATGGTTATCGAAGGTGCAACCGTTACCGACACGACCGCGGTTGCGACCGGTTCCGTCGATGTCGATGCGATCTTCAACCAGAACTTCTACAGTGATACTGGATTCGTGGGCGGCGCGAAGTACTTCCTCAATGACGGCGCGATCGTTGCGACCCTTGCAAAACAGTCCGAGACCGGCGCTGTCAGCTCGAGCAACCGCATCGGTTACTATGAGGGCTTCCTCGGTCATTCCGCAGGCACAGATACCACGGCGCTCTTCGACGTTATGGTCACCGGCGGCGATATTGCGGACGTTGAAGACAACTTCATCGCTGTCGATACCGAGACCAATACCGTTAAACTTGCCGATAACTATTACGCAGCAGATACGGCTCTCAGCTACCTCCGCAACAACGGCACCGAGACCTTCAGATTCGAGTCTTACAACGGAAGCACCTCGACGTCCGTGATCAGCCTTGCTACCAAGTGCGAGATCAATCTTGCGGACATTTGGAGCGGCACCGAGTACAACGCAACGAATACGTTGTTCTCTGACAGTGAAGCAGTCGGTAACGATCGCAAGTCCTACATGTGGATTAAGGACAGCAACACGTTGATCTTCAACGGCGGTATCCTCTACGGTGTAACGGCTGTCACGACCGATACCACGATCGAGATCGATTCCTCGACCGGCAACCTGCTCGTCAGCGGCGCAACCATCATGTCCGATACTGCGACCGGCGGCGTTGATCTCGATGATGACGTCAGCACCAAGGGCGATTCGGTCAGCTTCTTTGCGCCGAGCAACAGCATCATCAAGACCGTGCAGTTCGTCGATTACGGCAACATGGTTTACACCTATGACACCGACGCTACCACCAAGGGTAACTTGACGGCAGCTTGGGAGCCCACCGATGGACGCAAAGTCTGGACGTACACCGGCTTGGTCGATGACGCCGGCAATACCATGAAGTTCTCGCTTACGTTCAGCGAAGCGAAACAGTATGCGGACTTCTCCGATACCCTTACGGTAACGGCAGCCATCAGCGACGTAGTTCTTAGCGACGCCTTCTTCGATCTCGGCTTGGCAGGCATCACGGTCAGCGCTACCAGCATCGCGACCACGTTCCACACCGCAGGCAATGCGTTCTACGCAAACCTCCACAGCGGCGATACGGTTGATGCGACCAACGGTCAGTTCGCAGTCACGCAGGCTGATACGTCGTCGAGTGCGGCAACTTCGTTCGTCTATGACGGTCGCGACACTTCCGAGACGATCTTCTATGCAAACGGCTTCTACATCACCGGCTTGACTCCGTACATTGCGAAGATCACCTCGATAGCTGAGGACGGCACCAAACTGTTCACCTATGCTGACAATGCTTCCTCCAACTATGTGAGCATCAGTGCAGATTACTTCGATCTCAGCAGCATCACTGACGATATCGATTCGATCCGCTTGTTCGATACTGCAGACGGCGCAACCGGCAAAGCAGCAGCGGGAACCGTCTGGAAGATCACCGCAGAGCAAGGCACCGGATTCTTCGTCCTCGGCGAAGTTGAAAACAACTGGACGCTGACTGACAGCGACACCCATACTTGGAACTATGCAGATGCAGACGCGTCGCTCGGCTTCGGCATCGTTGGTCTCGACAGCGAGCTCAAGGCAATCAACATCGATCAGAAGATTGCTCAGGACGAAAACGAGTTCACCTATGACAAGTTTGCGGCGGCAAGCAGCTTCTCGATGGCAAGCGGCACGGCAGTCTTCCAAGACAGCACCGGCGACGACGCAACGTTCTATGCATCGATCAGCGCAGGCGCAGTCCTCGACGTTGCCAACGATGCGGCGACCCTCAACGCGGGCGACTTCGCATTCGAAGACGGCAACTACTTCGAGAACGGCATCACCGTCAGCGGTCTCGATGCCAACATCGCAAGCGTCCGTGCAGACATCTTCGATAACGATAACAATGTCTTCACCGCAGGCTTCGACACCAACGGCGTCACCGTCAACGGCATCGACGCAGGTACTCGCGTCTCGATCGAAGGCAACTCGCTCTATCAAGAGATCAACGCGAACGGCGGATTCGATTCGGTTCCTGTCTGGAGCAGCGGCGTGTTCGATACGATCTATGCCGACGGCGTCAATCCGTTCACCGTCAGCGGTATCGATCCTGCAGCGGACGGCACCGGCTCGACCATCGAGGCAGGCGCGTTCGCATTCTCCGATGACTACGATCTGAGCAAGGCTCACTTCCTCTTCTCCGACAGCGCAGATACCACCACCACCGTCAATGAGAAAGCACTCATCGACATCGATGGCAATGCGGCGAACGGCGTTGAGGTCAATCTGTGGGAGAGCGTCGAAGGCGGCTTCGCTTACAACGATGCGGTCACCGTTATCGGTGCAGAGTCCTATGACACGATCCAGGTCATTGATGGCGTGCTCAACTTCACCGACAGCGACGTTACCAAGAATGCGGCTCTCCACATCATTGGCACGAACGCGGTCAGCGTGGCAGGCGAAGCCTTCACTCTCACCGATGCAGACGGCAATCCGGATAACGGCTATGAGTTTGTCGAAGGCGACAGCGATGCCGACAGCGATGCCGATTCCGATGCAGACAGCGATGCTGATAGCGATGCTGATTCCGACGCCGACAGCGATGCTGATTCCGACGCCGACAGCGATGCTGATTCCGACGCCGACAGCGATGCTGATTCCGATGCAGACAGCGATGCAGACGCAGACAGCGATGCTGATGCTGATAGTGATGCGGATTCCGACGCAGACGCAGACGCAGACGCAGATGCAGATGCCGACGCTGATGCAGATGCTGACAGCGACAGCGATGCTGATGCACAGCTCTCGCGCATCGAGTTCGATAGTATCGGTAACGTTCAGTTCATCGATCAGAATGATGCAACGATGGCGGCAGACGCTGTCTCGAGCATCGTAGCGAAGATCGCCAACGGCGTGCAGTTCAAGAGTGATGATCACGGTTATGAGATCAGCTCGCTCAAGGACGGCATCGTCATTGAGGACGAGAACGGTCAGATCATCGGCGGCATCAACGAGCACGATATCTTCAACGATGGCTCCGTCGAAGAGCCCACCGAGAGCGGCGACGACACCTTCGCGAACCCGACCAACGCTTGGGTCTACGAAGCGGCTGATCCGGACGACGATGAAGGCGTGGGTGTCCTCTCCATCGGCGAGGATGGCATTGCGATTGAGAACGCGACCATCGACGCCAACACCAAGATCACCATCCAGAGAGATGACGAGGATGAGATCGTCAGCGTGACGCTCGACAACGTAACGCTCGGCTCCGGTGCGACCTACGACGGCAATGACATTCAGAACCTCAATGTGGCATCGCAGACCGGCGCAATCGTCATCACCTTCACCGACGAGGGTGATCCGCAGATTGCCAACTACATCGATCCGACCAAACCGGCTTGGACGTACGAGGACGGTGTGTTCAGCTATGAGAGCGACACCACGAACTTCAAACTCCAAGGCGCTGCATTCGCAGATGAGAGCCCGATGGATAACGTTCCTGACGGCGTGAGCGTTGTCGACGGCAAGCTCGTCTTCGGCGGCGATTATGACACGGTTGACTTCCACATCGCAGGCACCGGCCTTGCAGAGGGCGACACGATTGCAGTCAACGGCGCAACCTTCTACCTCGGCGATACCGACGGCGATACCGTCAACGGCTTCGAACTCTCGGCGACCCCGCTCGAGACTCCGTGGTCGACCATCGAGGGCGGCTTCGTCTATGACAGCGACGGCACCACCTTCACTCTGACCGGCGCGGCTGATGCCGATAACGACGGCACTCCGGACGGCGTCACTTACGAGGACGGCATCATCAACGGCGTTCCGACCAATGCATCTGTCAACGGACAGGCTGTTGGCGTAACCGAGGGCGAAGATGCAGACGGACTCGTTTGGATCGCACTCGACGGCAATAATATCGCAACCGTCGGCGGCGTCGATGAAGGCGCAACCATCTCGACCGGCAGCTACATCGATGTTGCGGACGGCGTGACCAACGTCAACGTTGAGGCGGGCACTCACAACATCGAGGGCAGAGAGTTCACCGTTACCAACGATGCGGACGGCGTGAGCGTTGCACTCAGCGACGGCTCGATCACCGGCATCGGCGGCTTGGCAGCAGGCGCAAGCATCACCGGCACCGCGGCTGATACCGCAGTTTCGGTTGACGGCGCAACCGCAGAAGCCACCACCGGCATCGGACAGGTAGCTTACACGACTGCCGACACCAACGGCTATGTTGTCTCCAACAACACCATCACCGGTCTCGACAACCGCACGCTCTTGAAGCCTTCGCAGGTTGGCGCGTTCAACGTCAACGGCGCAAGCCTCAACCTCAGCGATTCCACTGATTCGATTCAGGGTACCGCCAACAGCGCGCGCGTCTACACCACGCAGATGGCAATGGCTGACAGCCTCAAGCCTTCGGCAGATTACGTTGATACCGATGTGAGCGTCAATGCTGACGGTTCGGTCAACACCGATAACCTCAGAGGTCGCGTTGCGATCACTCTCGACAGCTCGCTCGAGCCGACCGATTACAACTTCAGCACCGTGCCTGCAGTCATGTACGTCACGATGCTCGATGACGATCAGAACGTCACCCTGCCTTCGTCCGTCAGCGGCAGCGTCGGCAATGTGGCAGAGGTCGATGCGGAAGCTACGGGTCGCAAGAACATCAAGGGCGGCGACCTTACCAACAGGCTCATCAACGAGTCGACGGCAGCGTTCGTCTCGATGCGCGGCGGCGCGGCGGCTGACACGATGTTGGCAGCAGGCGGCTATCGCGAGACTCTCGACCTGCAGGACGGCGGCGAAGATGTCATCTACGCACCGAACGGCGCCAACATCATCAACTACAATCCTGATGAAGGTGCAGTCCTCCGCGTCGATGATCCGACGGCCGGCATCTTCAACGATCAGGTCTATCTCGATGCCAACGGAATGCTCCAGGCGAACGGCGTGGCGTTCAGCATCAACGGCGGCAACGGCAATGACGATGACGGCAACCTCATCGTGAACCTCGCCGACGATGATGAGACGGTCAAGGCAGCCTTCACGGCAGCGGATTCCACCAAACTCGATCGCAGCAGCTCCTCGAGCGGTGAGTTGCTCGTCGGCAACGGCAACCCGACTCTCGCCAACAAGCTCGGCGCAGAGATGATCGGCGGCAGCGTCGGCGACACGCTCCTCGCAGGCTCCGGCGACACCGTCAACGGCGGCGGCGGTGCTGATCTGATTCTCCTCGCAAGCGATCGCGATGCAAGCAAGTTCGTCACCGTGCAGATGAGCGTCGGCGGCGGCGCAGATACCGTTATCGGATTCGAGGGCGGCTTCGATGAGAACGACGACGTGCTGAGCGTACCTGAACTCACTGACCTCACCTTCACGCGCGAAGGCGCCAACATTGTCGCGGCTATCGGCGCAGTTCGCACGACCATCGTTAATGCGTTCGGCAGCGATTCCCTCTCGGCTCTTGCGGATGAGGACGACGACACCGTCAGCGTCACCGCAACCAACGATACCGTCAACGGCGTTGCAGAGATGCGCGTTGAGGATCGTTCGAGCGGAACCGTCTACGACTACTCGCTCATCGAGAATTCGACGGCGGTTGTCGCGGCGGATGCAGACCTCGATACTTCGAGATTCGTCGGACTCGACGACAGCACGATCTCGGCAGTCAACTTCACCAACTATCAGAGCGATGATCTTGTGGTTATCGACCTCAACAGCGATACCTTCAAGAACATCAATGCGGTTCAGGCGTCCAACGGCGATGCCAGCGTGCTCGGCGGCGAAGGTGTGACCGGCGAGCTCCTCATCGCGGGGCTCGGCGACAGCACCATCAACGCCAACACCGGCGGCGGCGCATACCTCTTCGGTCGCGGAACGTCCTCGCTCAAGACCGGCAGCACCACGTTCGTGTACGGCGACGGCTACGGCGCAGACACCATCACAGGCTTCACGGCTCTGACGGCGGACAACGAAGACACCGCTGACAAGCTCGTGCTCGACGGCGATGCAGACGTGACCACCGTCGGCGGCATGCTCGCCTTCGACAGCGACACCACCGGCTTGACCGTCAACTACGATCGCAACGATTCGCTCGTTGTCGCCAACCTCTACAGCTCGGATGCAAGCGAGGCTCAGCTGCAGATCAACGACGGCGTCTACAAGGCAGGCACGGCGATGGTCTACGGCGAGAACGTTGACGGCTACATCGGCGATGGCACCGGCTCGATCGTTGCAGGCGAGAATGACAGCGTTGACAGCGTCGAGATGTGGCTCGGACTCAGCGCCATCGGCTACAACGGCAAGACCTACACCGGCATCAAAGACGTCAACGTCAGCGGCGCGACGAGCGCTCTGGTCGCGGGCAACGAGTTGGAGAACGTCATCGTCGGCTCGGCAGGCAACAACAGCCTGTGGGGCGGCGCGTTCGACGAGGCTGATACTCTTATCGGCAGCACGGACGGCGTCACCGGCTTCTTCTACGCGAAGGGCAACGGCAGCGACGAGATCTACTCCTACAACGATGACGACCTCACCTACCTGCTCGACATCGGTCTCGACGACATTGCCAACATCACTGATGAAGACAACGCTCTGACCATCGAGATGCAGGACGGCGGTTCCGTCAAGGTCAACGGCGACGTCGACAAGACCTTCCAGATCAAGGACGGCTATCAGTGGACCTACAAGAAAGACGAGAAGCGTTGGGAGTACAAGGGACAGGCCTGATTCCCTCACGGGACTGACGGTTTGAACCACGTACCGACAACAACACTCGGTCGATAGATAAATGAACCGACGCCCGTTCAACGGAGCGGGCAACTTTGGGGGCTTAACCGCCCCCGTTTTTTTTACCCGAAATTATTTTGAGCGGAGGAATGATCATGTCCAAAGCGGTGTTCTTCGATCGGGACGGCACCATCAACGTCGAAGTCGGCTACCTCTCGAACTTCGATCAGTTTGAATGGATCGACGGCGCGATCGACGCGATCAAGTTCTGCAATCGGAACGGCTACCTCGCGATCGTCGTGACCAATCAAAGCGGCGTCGCCCGCGGCTACTATACCGAAGCCGACGTCGTCAAGCTCCACAATCGGATCAATGAGGAGCTCGCCAAACACGGCGCTCACATCGATGATTTCTTCTACTGCCCTCATCATCCGAACGGCGCCGTTGAACGATACGCCGTCGACTGTCAATGTCGTAAGCCCAAACCGCAATTGATCCTGGACGCTTGCCGAAAATACTCCATCGACAAATCCCAATCGATCATGATCGGAGACGCGCAACGAGACGTCGATGCCGCCAACAACGCCGGAGTTCGCGGCGTGCTCTTCGACGGCATCAATCTCCTCAACACGCTTAAGTCCGCCCTCGACCGCAACGATTATAATTTAGATTGACTTTGCAATCGCGCGTGATACAATAAAAAAAATTTCGCTTCCAAAAGGATTTAGGTACGAAAGGACGGATCGATTATGTCTGCATTCAACAACAGCGCGAGTGCCTCCGTGGTGTCAGGCACCTCGTCAGCAGATTCAATCACCAATGCCGGCTCGTTCTCTACCATCGACGCCGGTGAAGGCAAAGACACCATCATCAATTCCTCTGTGATCGGTTTTGGTATTCTCGAGGAGGACGACGGGCTCTTTCGATATGAGAACGTCACTCTCCAAGGCGCTTACTCCTCAATCAGCGGAGGCCCCGGCAATGATCTCATAATCGATCTCGTCGGGCGCTCGACCATCAACGCCGGAGCCGGCAACGATACCGTCACCCTCGGCGCATACTCAATTTTCGAGTACGCCAACGGCGACGGCAATGATCTCATTCTCAATTACACCGCCGACAATGCGATCAAGATCACCGAAGGCAGCCTCAAGTCGACCGTCAACAGCGGCAAGAACGTCGTGCTCACCGTCGGCGACGGCAAGATCACTCTCAAGGGCGCAAAGGGCACCGCGCTCAACATCGTCGACGCAGAATCCGAAGTGCCGTCAATTCCCGACGAAACTTTTGAAAGGCGCATTCTCGGTACCGACGACGACGACACGCTCTACACTCAAAACCCGGGCGTGACCGTGCGCGGCGGCAAGGGCGATGATCTCATCGTCAATACTTCCAACGTCGGGAATAATTCCATGCTCGTCGGCGGCGAAGGAAATGATACTCTCGTCAGCAACAGCAAGGGCGTGCTCATTGATGGCGGCGACGGCGATGATCTCATTGAACTCGGCGGGTTCGAGCAGACAGTTTGGTTCCGCGGCATCGACGGCAATGATACCATCGTCGGCTACGGCTCGACTGATACCGTTCACGTCGTCGACGGCGTCAGCTACTCAACTCAACAATCGGGCGACGACATCATCATCAAGGTCGGCGAGGCATCGCTTACTCTCAAGGACGCCGCCGATCAAATTCTCAACATCGATGATACCACCGTCGACGATGAGGTTCGCGAGCCCGAATGGTTGATCGCCGAGCCCGGCATGCCCGATATCGATTACAATAAGAAGAAGGGCTCCATCACCGTCGGCAAAGATTTCAACGGCGAGGTCGACGCCGCCAATTTCGATTTCAACGCCGTCTCCAAGATCGACGCGTCCGCCGTCACCGCAAAAGTCGCGCTCAAGGCGGGCAAATCGGCAGCCGTGTTGACGGCAGGCAAGGGCGATGCCACTCTCGTGGGCGGCGGAGGCAATGATAAACTCTACGGCGGACCTTCGTCCGACACCTTTGTTTACACCGTCGGCGAGGGGCAGGACGTCATCGGCAATACCGCCAAGGATCAATCCAAAACGCTCTATCAGGAGCAGGACACCATCATCATTGTCGACGATAATCTCTACGATGTCAGCGATCTGATCATCAAGGATAGCAAGCTCGCCACGATCATCACCTTCCCCGGCGACAAAAAATCCAAGCTCACGATCAATAAGGCAAGCGTCGATACCCCGTTGAGATTTTATTTCGGATCGTCGTCGGAAACCGCGATCGAGACGGGCGAGGTTCTCTACGGCGTGCTCCCCGACGGCGTGCATTACGCGAGCAAAACCGCTTACAATCGTCTCAACGTCGATGATACACTCGACGGAGAGATCATCGATATCGCTTATCTCAATTCGCAAATCGTAACCGTCGACGCTTCCAATTCCGAAGGCTACGTTGAGATTCGCGGCAACGCAAATAACAACGTGCTCAAGGCAAGTAAGAGCGGCGCATGGCTCGCTGGCGGTGCAGGCAATGATCAGCTTTACGGCTCGACCGAGGAAGATGCGTTCGATGTTTTCGAGTTCCAAATGCAGGGCTCCGGCAAGAAAGATATCATCTACAATTATAAGAGCAACGACCAAATCATAATCGATATGAGCCTGCTCGAGGACGCTCTTCCCGAGTTTGATGCCGAAAGCGGCGTGATCACTTACGACGGAGCAAAGGCGAATTTCAACGGCTTCAACGATTCCAAAGACGATGTGGTCATCACGCTCAATAAGAAAAATACTTTGACGATCAAAAACGCCGCCGGCAAGCCGATCAATTTGGTCGACATCGACGGCTCGGAGCTCGGCACGTTCGGTCATGTCCTGCCCGACGGGCTTGCTTACAATCAGAAGAGAACTGATATATTTGTATCCGATACGGAGCTCGTTGAGAGTATGGGCGAGCCGCTCGAGATCAATTTGTCGAACGAGGACGAGTACGCGAATAAATATTTCTCCGCCGCGGTTAACGTCGACCTGTCCGGCGTCGAGCTCGAGACCACCATCGTCGGCAACAATAAGAATAACGTGCTCAAAGCCGGCAACTTCTACTCGGTGCTCAACGGCGGCGGCGGCAATGATCAGCTCTACGGCTCGACCGTCGAAGACTCGCAAACCGATTTCATCTACAGCTCCGGCAAAGACACCGTTTATAATTACAATCCCGACATCGATTATATCTACATCGACAGCGATACGCCCATCGATTATGACGTGCTCGCCACCGTCACCGCGAGAAATTTTGTCGAGAAGGGCAATGACGTCATTCTCAATATCAGCAATAAGTATTCGCTCACGATCCAAGACGGCGTCGGCAAGGTCATAGAGATCATTGACGACACCGGCGCGCTGGACGACGGCATGGGCTTCGTTCGCTACGATTTCTCTGTGCCCGACGGGCTCAAGTATGACAGTACCAAGCGGACGGCGTTGCTGGTGGAGGACAACGAGCAGTTGATTGCTCTCGGCGGCATCGACATCGATCTGTCCAACGAAAGCGAGGGGGAATATGCCTTCGCCACCTCCGTCAAGAAGATCGACTTGAGTTCGATTGACGACGAGAATTTCAGCGCGGTGCTCATCGGCAACAGCCTGGCGAATACGCTCATCGCTCCAAACGGCGGCGTCAACCAACTCTACGGCGGACATCGGGAGTTCGACGATCCCAAGAAAGCTAAACCGTCGACGGATTATCTCATCGGTGGCAACGGTGATGATGTGTTCGTCTACGCGCCCTATGACGGTAAGGATCAGATCATCAATTACGGCGTCGGCGACGATATCATCATGCTCGACAACACTTATGACGATGTCGATACGATTACGCTCGTCGATAAGAAGAACGTCGTGTCGGTGACCCTCAACGGCGATAAGAACAGCGTGTTCACCATCACCAAAACCGATATCAACACGCCCATCATTTTCCAAGCGCTCGTCAATGAGATCAACGGTTCGGATTCTTGGAACAACGCGCTCATGGACGGTTTCATCTACGGTCCCGGCGAGGGCATGTCTCTTAACGCCGACGGCTCGAAGTTGACAATCACCGGCGAGCCCGGCGATTATGTGTACGTCTACGCCAACGAAATCAACTCGCAGATCAAAACAATCGATGCACGTCAGACTTCGGAGGTGGGCATTGAGGTCGTCGGCAATGCCAACGCCAATGTGATCTATGCGGGCGACGGCGGGTCGTATATCGATGGCGGATACGATACGCTCAAGCTGAAGGCAACCAATGACATGCTCGTGGGCGGCGGCGGTGAAGACGCCTTTGTTTATAATTTTGAGCTCGGGCTTGGCGGCAAGGATACGATTACGAGCTTTGATGCAGAGACTGATTACCTCGTGTTTGACGTCGCGCCGAAGTCTGTCACCGCCAACGGCAGAGACCTCGTGTTCAACTTTGAGGATAAGATTGACGGCAAGAAGTACACCGGTACGTTGACGGTCAAGGGAACGAAATCCATCACGTCCGAAACCGAAGTGTACATCGGTATCGAGGGCGATTATTCGAGTTACCAATTCGCGAGCAATCTCAAAAATGCGTCGTGGGAAGAGTCGAGCGGGATCACCGTCGACGGAGGCAGCGAGCTGATCGACATTGACACGCTTGAGGGTAATACCGCCGACGCTTGGACGAAGTTGAGCGATACGAGTTATGCTTACGATTATGACGGAGTGCAGTTCACGATCAGCGGCAGCGCGGTGAAGGATCAGACGCCGGGCAATTACTTCGCGCCGAACAGCTTGACGGTGATCGAGGAGGACGGGATTCCCGACGGCATCATGGTTGACACTGCGAACAAGCAGATCATATTGAGTGATCGGCTCGATACGAGCAATGTGGAGTTTACGTTCGCGGATGGCGATGACGCCGGCAATTATGAGTGGGTGACGTATTCGTTGATTGAGACCTCTTATGAGTTGCCTGCGGTCGAAGGCGAGTACTGGTTTGAAGGAGCGCAAGAGTTGAGCGACGACGGAGCGTTGGATTCGATCATCGTCAAGGAGGCGGCGATCGATCTGCCCGACGATCAATTGCTGTCGAGCGCGTTGAAGGTATCATCGAATGAACTGACGTTCGCCGCTCGCCACCGTTCAAAGAAGTGATATTAAATCGGACATCAAAAAAGCCGCCGAGGTCTCGACGGCTATTTTTTTGTGCGAGTTGCCCGTTCTGCGGCTCAACAGTTGAAGGGCGGAGGCAAAAGTTAGGGCGCCCGCCTGAACGCGGGACGACGCGCCCTTTTCTCGTCGTCCCACTATCGACAGCAGATGATGTTGAACTGATAAATAAAAGCCGTCGGTGGTCAACACCAACGGCTGATTTTTTTACTCCGCGCGGATTTTTTTACGTCGAGTGATGAGCGTCCGAAGAAGAATGACAGTGAGTGCACCGCCCGCCGCATTCCGCACTGCAACATTTTGCTTCGCCCTTGAAAAAATTATTGTAGATCGTCTTCATGCCGATCCCAAATCCGATCGCCACGAACAACCCCAATATCACCGTTGCCACCATCGATATCATCTCCAATCACAGGAAGTGCCGCCCGATCTGATACACCAGCAGCGACGCCACCCACGCCACCGCGCAAGTGTACGCAAACGCGAAGAACATCCACTTCCATTCTTGCGACTCCTTCTTGATCGTGCCGAGCGCCGTCACGCAAGGCGAGTACAATTGAGTGAACACCATGAACGCCAGCGCCGCCGCAGGAGTGAACGCCGCCGCCATCGACGTCGATGCCAACACCGTCGCAGTGTCCTCCGCGTCCTCAGCCTCGGTCGAAATGTCGTCCGCACCGTAGAGGATTCCCATCGTCGAAACAACCGCCTCTTTCGCCATCACGCCCGTCACGATCGCCGCGCCCGCTTCCCAAGTGTCAAAGCCCTGCAGCACAAACAGTTTCGACGCCGCGTTGCCGATCGACGCCAGATAACTCTCGCTCATCTCGTCGGTCATGCCGTCCGAATTGAAGCTCGACAGGAACCAGATCATCACCGACATCGCAAAGATGATCGTGCCCGCTTTGATCAGGTAGCTCTTGCCCTTGTCCCATGTCTCGAGCAGAACGGTTTTCATGTCGGGCATGCGGTACGGCGGCAGCTCGAGCAGGAACGACGATTCTTCATGCTTGAACACCGTCGCGCCCAAGACCTTCGCCATCGTGATCGCCACCACGATGCCCAAGATGTACATGCCAAAGACGATGTTCGCCGCGTGCTCGGAGAAGAACATCACCGCGAACAGCGCCAGGATCGGAACCTTCGCGTTGCAAGTCAGGAACGGCGTGATCAGGATCGAAATCATTCTGTCCTTGTTGGTGTCGAGCGCGCGAGCTCCCATTATCGCAGGCACGCCGCAACCGAATCCCATGATCAACGGCATGATGCCCTTGCCCGTCAAGCCCACACGACGCATGATCGGATCCATAACGAACGCCACGCGCGCCATGTAACCCGTGCCGTCGAGGAAGCTCAAGCAGAAGAACAGCGTGAAGATCAGCGGGACGAACGAGAGAACGCTGCCGACGCCCGCGATGATCCCGTCGGCGATCAATGATTGCATCCAATCGGCGACGCCCGCCGCCGCCATCGCCTCCGCCGCCCAACCCGCAAAGTCCTCCGTCAAGAAGTCTCCGAGCAGATCGGCAAGCGGTTGCCCGACCCAATTGAACGTGAACTGAAACAGCAGATAGAACAGCCCGACCATGATCACCAGCGACGTGACGCCGTTGGCGAGCCAGCGATCAAGTTTGTCGGTGAAGGTGGCGCCGATGTTTTTGGTCGTGACCGCCGCCGCCATCACTTGATCGATCAGATCGTAGCGCGCCGCGATGATCTCCTCCTCGATCTTCTCCGCCGCCAGCCCGCTGTGTTGAAGGCGTTCGACCTTGGCGATGTGCTGTTCGATCATTTCGCTCGGTCGATAATTCGACATCACCGTTGAAGTGAACACGTCGAGCAGTTTCTTGGTGCTCTTGCTACTGCGCCCGACCGTCTCCGTGACGGGCATGCCGAACGCCGCCTCAAGTTTTTGTTTGTCGATGACGATGCCGTGACGTTCAGCCTCGTCCATCATGTTCAGGTTGATGATGAGCGGAATGCCGTTCTCCATCAATTGGATCGTCAGGAAGAGGTTGCGCGCGATGTTCGACGCGTCAACAATGTCGACCACGATATCGGGCTTATTCTCCTTGAAATAATCGCTGACGACGATTTCCTCTTGCGAGTGAGCGTTGATGGAGTAGGTGCCGGGCAGGTCGACGACCATGATCGAACGCCCGTTGTATTCGATGTTGCCGACCTTCTTATCGACGGTGACGCCGGGCCAATTGCCGATCTTCTGATGCGCGCCCGTGAGCTCGTTGAAGATGGTTGACTTGCCGGTGTTGGGGTTGCCGGTCAACGCGACGGATAAAGCGGTCATGCGTTTCACTCCCTTCAATCGATCTTGGTGACTTGAATTTTGGCGGCGTCGTTGCGACGGAGCGCCAGGTTGTACGAGCGAAGCCTGATGGCGATCGGATCGCCGAGCGGCGCAGCGCGACGGACCTCAACGCGCGTGCCGGGGATCAGCCCCATCGTCATCAATCGGTTTTTGAGTTTCGAGTCGCCGACGGAATCTATACGAACGACCATGCCGGGCTCGCCGTCCTGCAGAGTCATGAGCTCATCGCCTCCGTTATCAATTATCATTGTCGCGCCAATGGTATCATCAAGTAAAATCATTGTCAACTGCCAATGCAGTCGAAAAAAAATCCGCCGACATGCGTCAGCGGATCGATGTGCAGAATCAGTTGCGGATCATTTTTTGAGGTGGCGCGCCTTCTCGAGCGTCGAGGTCAGCGCGTTAGTGACCGGGCTCGACGGATCGAAGGACTGAGACAGAGGAGCGAGCGCGGTATCGTCCGCCGTCGTGTTGCCGTCGATCAATGAACCGAGCTCGTCAATCGCGTCGTCCGTTCTCATGAACCAGTACGCATCGGCAGGCAATTGACTCGCGCCGTTTGATATCAATGCCTTCTCGAGAGTGTTGTTCGCCTTGGTGAATTTGTATGCGGACTCAACGCCGTCGATCTCCAACGTGATCTCTTTGCCGACCACGCCCTTGATCGTCGTCGTGCCTTCCGACGTGGTGAGTTCGACGTTCGAGCCGCTCACCTTGCCCGACGTCAGCGTGCCCGTGATCCTGATCTTGTCTTTGCCCGCCGTGTACTTATCGATCAGATCGCCGCCGCTCGTCACGAACAGATCAGCGCCGTTGCCTCCAATGAGAGTGTCCTTGCCGTCGCCGCCCGTCAATGTCGAGCCGCCCTTCGATGCCGTCAACTTCGTCGCCGTCGAGCCTGCAGTCAAATTGATCGCGCCCGTCGCCGCCGACCCGTTGATCTCCTTGATCGGTACGCAGACATCGCTCGCCGCCAACGCTCCGCTGAAGTCTTTCGTCAGCGTCAACACGTTCTTCTTGGCGTTGTACGTCGTGTTCTGCGGCAGTGTCGTGTAGCTCACGCTCCCGCCGTCGTACTCAACGTTATAGGTTCCGCGCGGAGCGTTCTTCAATGTGATCGAGCCCTTGCCGACACTGATGATGATGTCGTTGCCCTTCTCGGTGAAGTCCGTCACCGCCACCGTCGTATCGCTCAATCGAATCACGTCGGTGCCGCTGTCGAAGTTATAGACAACGTCCTTGCCGTCGTCCTCCGCATAAACGATAACGTCAGCGCCCGTGCCCGCGTGGAAGTTGTCATTGGCGGTCGAACCGATCATCGTCGTCGAGCCCGAGCCTCCGACCATCGCCTTCGTCTTCTTGTTGCCGATCAATGTGATCTCATCTGTCGCCGCCGACGCATCAAGCGTAACCACCGCCGCGTTGTAATCGTCCGCGTCGATCGTCCCGCTGAACGGATCGCCTATCGTCAAACGCTTGTTGTTGTCGACGTAAGCGAGCCCGCCATCGAGCGAACCGTAAGTGATCGTGTCGTCGCCGTAGACCACCACGATCGGCTTGTCGGCGACGTCGTTGATCGTGAGCTTGCCGCCGCCCGCGCTCAACACTACATTCTTGCCGCTCTCTTTGAAGTCCTTCTTGTTGATGGTGAGGTTGGCGCCCGTAACGCTGATGATATCGCCCGCCGCCGCATCGTAGTTGTAAATCTGATCGCCGCCGCCGAGGAACGCATCCCACACAAACACATCGGAACTGCCCGCCGTCGTCGTGCCGTAGAGTTTATCGCTCGTCGCCTTGTTCTTCGATGCATCGTAGCCGCCGTTGAGCGTCGCGTTGCCCTTGCCCGCGCGGATCACATTGGCGTTGGCGTTGCCGATCAGATTGAGCTCGCCGCCGTACGCCGTCGCGTTGATCTCCTTCACCGTCGTCACATACGCGGAGCTCGTCAGATCGATCGTGCCGACATCGGACGCCGAGCCGTCGACCGTGATCGCCGTCTTGCCCTTGTTGTAGCCGATCCCGTCAGCGAAGTTGATGCCGACCGAATAGAGCGTGGTGCCCGAGTCGTTGACGAAATTGACCTGCCCCTGCGGGTCGTCGAGCGTGAGCTTGCCGCCGTTGACCGTCACGACGATCTTATTCGCGCCCACGTTGATGTTCTTCGGATCGAGCGTCGTCACGCCCTTGAGCATCACCACGTCTTTCGTCCCGTCGAACTGATAGATCACATCGTTGCCGACGCCGTCATAAACAAACGTGTCGGAACCCGAACCGCCGTAAAGTTTATCGGCGCCCGCTCCGCCGTTCATCGTCGAGACGCCCGAGCCCGCGCGGAGCACATCGGCGTTCGCTCCTCCGATCATCTCGATCTCGCCGCCGTACGCCGTCGCATTGATCTCTTTGACCGTCGAAACGTAAGCGGTGCTCGTCAGATCGATCGTGCCGACGTCGACCGCAGTACCGTCAACGATGATTGCCGTCTTGCCCTTGTTGTAGCTCACGCCCGTCGGGAAGTTGACGCCCGTGCTGTAGAGCGTGGTGCCCGAGTCGTTGACGAAATTGACCTGCCCCTTCGGATCCTCGAGCGTGAGCTTTTGGCTGCCGACCGTCACGATCAATTTATCTCCGCTCCATTTGAGATTATCGGCTTTGAGAGAGGTCACGCCGTTGAGCATCACAACATCTTCCGTCCCGTCGAAGTTGGTAATGACGTCGGCACCGTCGCCCGTGCCGTAGACGAACACATCAGCGCCGTCTCCTCCGATCAACTTGTCGGCGACGTTATACTTGCCGCCGTAGAGCGTCGAGCCATGCTTGCCCGCCTTGAGCTCATTCTTATTGCCATTGCCGATCAGATGAACCGAGCCGCTCGCGCCCGTGCCATCGAGAGTTTTTGCGGTCGAAACGATTTCGGCGGCATCGACGATCACGCCGTCCTCCGCCGTCGAACCAACTTTGAGCACCGTCTTCTTCTTGTCGTCGTCGAAGGTCACGCCCGTCGGCAATTCGCCATACTTAAACGTCTCGCCGCCCATATCGATGGTGAGCGCGTCGGTGGTTACAACCTTGTTGATCGTCAGCTGCGATTTCTTGTCGCCGTCGACGTTGATGATCACGGCATCCTTCTTGTCGGTGAAGATGAGCTTGTCGCGCGTGGCGCCCGCTATCGAAATGATGTCCTTCGCCTCGTAATCGTAAACCGCATCTTTGCCCTCGCCCACCGTATAGACGAAAGTGTTAACGCCGTCGCCGCCGTAGAGCTTATCGTCCTTGCCGCCGCCAATCAATGTCGACTCGCCTTTGCCCGCTTCGATCACCGTCGACTTCGCGCCCGCCTTGAGCACCACCATTCTGTTGGAGGAGGTTGCGTCGATCAATGTGATCTTATCGGAGAAGTCCGCGGCGTTGACGATCCCGCTGAACGGATCCTTAACGATGAGTTTCGACGGCTTCTTGGGATCATATTCGATGCCCGCGGTCAAACTGTCGGCGGCAGGAACGAAGGCGGCATCGATCACTCTGAAGCCGACGCCCGCACCTCCCACGAACTTCATTGAGCCGTCGCCGACATTGACGTTCAGATCGTCGCCGCTCTCGACCGTCGAGAAAGCTCCGTCGACGCGGATCGTATCGCTCGAGCTGACGCCGAAGATCGTATCATTGCCGTCGCCCTCCGCGTAGTACACGACCTGCTCCGCGCCCGCGAGCACAACGGTATCGTTGCCGGCTCCGCCGTTGACCGTCACGTTGCTGCCGTAGTTGAAGATGAAGTCGGCGGCACCTTCGGCATCGGAATTTATCACCACGTTCGAGCCGTAATTGTTGATGCCGTTGAACAATTGATAGTCAACGAAGTATGAGGTATTCGCGAGGCTCAATGCCTTGTCGTCGATGTTGTCGACGTACCACGCCGAGAAATCTCCCTGCGCATTCTTGACGAACAACGAATTATTGTAGTTTCTGCTGACGGTGAGCGAACCCGAGCCGACCTTGATCACAAAACTGCTTCCTTCGAGCGACACATCGGATATCGAGCCGTCGGTCAATTGAATGAGCCCGTCAAACGATGACCTGCTGTAAATGATCTCGTCGTCGCCGTCGCCGTTGGCGTATTGATATATCCAATTCGAGTTGTTATACGCTTGGAAGGTATCATTGCCCTTGCCGCCGACCACCGTCGTAAATCTGAACACATCATTGGGATCGATATACATGGTGTTGTGCTCGATATAAATGGTGTCGTCGCCCGCGCTGGCGTTGATCGAACTCGCCAATATCGAGAGGTTTGAAGTCCTGATCGTATCATTGCCCGCGCCGGTCTTGAGCGTGATGTTCTCACCCATCAAATCATAGACCTCGTTGTTGCCGTCGCCGAGATCGATGTTGGAGTTAATGAATTTGTCGTCGATACGATCGTCGTCGCTCCCGCTCTTAATGGTGACGTTGATGAACGGGTCTTGTTCGCTGCTAACCATTATCTCGTTATTGCCGTCGCCCAAGTTGATGGAGACATTGCTCACTGCTTCGCCGTCAATGAAATCATTGCCCGAGCCCGCGCTGACGACGCCGTTGCTCAATCCGTTGAGATTGAAATTGTTGTCGCCGTCGCCCGCATCGATCGTTACTCCGTCCGCACTCGACAAATCAATCGTATCGCTGCCCGCGCCCGACCTGAACAACACGTTATTGCCGTTGGCGTTTTCAAATTCGATCTCGCCCGCCGCGCTGACGGTTACATTATCGCCTTTGTTGTAGAACTGAGAAACGCCGGTGTCGAGACTGACATTGACGCCGTCGATATAGTTTTCGACGGTGGAAACTTCGCTGTCATTGTCGACGGTGGCATCCGACATGATGTAACGGGTCTTGCCGTCGGAACTGAGCATCATGATCTTCTTGTTGCCGACGTTTTTGAACGTGAGCGATTCTTCGGTTTCGACGTTGGCGATAACCATATCGTTGCCGCTCTTCTCAAAACTGTCAAAGCCCCAATAATTCTCAAGACGAATGATGTCGCCTTCCCTGTAGCCGTAGATCGTATCGCTGCCGCTCAGATATTCGACGATCTGATACGAGCCGTTGAGGCTGACAATATCATCGCCCTCATAAGGTTTAAAGATCACGCCGGTGATCGTGCTCGCGAGAGTATCAGCCTCGTCGGTGCCCTCTATGATGTTGGCGTAGGCGTTTGAGGTCACGGAGCCGTTGGCGTCTCTGACGGTGATCGAATTGCCCGCGGTGTTTTTGAGACGAATCGATCCGTCGCCGATCTCGAGCACGGTATCGTTGCCCTCGGTATGACCGCCGCTGATCGAGCCGTAAATGATATTGAGCGTGTCGCCCGAGCCGAAGCCGTAAACGGTATCGTTGCCGTCGCCGGTATGGATTGAGGTTTTCGAGCCTGCGCTCAGGTTGATGATCGCATCATCGTCGCTCCAACCGATAACTCTCGACTCCGCGCCCTTGTTGATGACGGTCGAGCCGTTTGCGGTGACGGTCAGGGAGTTGAGATTGATGACGTAATCGATATCTTTGCCGCCCGCCGCATACCAATCGTTGGCAAAGAGCATGCTCGTGACGGAGTCTCCCGACGCAAAGTTGAGCTTCTTGCCGACCGCATCATAGAGCGTAAGATAGTCGAACTCAATGTTATTGCCGCTAACCTTTTGGGTCATGGCTTCTTCGAGCCAATCTCTATAGTCGGAATAAACGGTGTCGTCTGCTCCGAGCCCGTACACGTAGCTAAAGCTCCGATCAACATTAATAACTTGGCGCGCGCCGTTGAGAGTAATGTACGAAGTACTGCCGACGTTAATCGTTGCGTCATCGCCGTAGTTGGTGAGCAATTGCCCGGGGACATTTTGAGTCACATAAAAATTGACCTCTTTGCCGTCAACGAAAGTGGTAAGATCGGTTTTGATCATTACTTCAACCGTTGGCTGGTAAAGCTCATCGCTTTCAACAAGGTTGATAGAATTTTTACTGCCGTAATTGACAATGACGGGTTGATCGATTGCGGCATTGTTGGCGACATTGATGAAAGTATCGTTGCGAATGGTCGAATCGCCGTCGAACTTCGTCAGCGCGTCGCCGTCCTTATACCACAACGCGACATTGCCCGACGAATCTTTGATCGCGAGAGGGACATTGAAGTTGGTGAAACCGTTGAGAACGATCGAGCCGCTTCCGACGTTGATGACCGCGTTGCTCCCGTCGAGCACGACGCTCGAGACATTTCCGCTCGTGACGTGAATGATGCCGACCGCGCTGTCTGAACTGCCGATATCGATGGTGTCATTGCCGTCGCCGTTTGCGTACTGATAAAGCCAACCGCCGGCGCCCGACATTCGGACAGTGTCATTGCCCTTACCGGCGTTGATTGTAGATCTGTCGAGATATCCCGAAATGTAGTCGTCGCCTTCGCCCGCATTGATCGAAGTATCGTATCTGATGTTAGTGATGGAATCGTCGCCCGAACCGCTGTTGATGACGACATTGACGCCGCCCGCGTCGATGGTGTCTTTGCCCGAGCCGCTCTTGACGGTGACATTTTTGGTTATATCTTCGTTGTTGGAAATTCCAATTATGTTATTGCCGTCGCCCGCGTCAACGCTGATGTCCGTCCCGTTGAGATAAATTTCGTCATTGCCCGAGCCTGCCTTGAGCGTGAGGTTCCAAGTATTCATCTCTCCAATAGCATTATCGCCGTCGCCTGCATCGATGTTGGCATTGACGAACGTGCCGTTGATTTGATCACCGCCGCTCCCGCCTTTGATCGTTATGTCCTCGATGATAGCGGAGTCCTGCCATCCATGAGAGATGTAGCTGCCGTCGTCGCCCGCATCGATCGAAACTTTGCGGACGCCTTGAAATACAATGTAATCGTTGCCTTCGCCCGCCTTGACGTTGACGTTTCTGCTGTGAAGTTCCTCTCCGTCCTCAGCGTAGATGTCGCCGCCGACGCGAATCTCGTTATCGCCGCCGCCCGCATTGACGGTGACATTGGAGGTATAGCTGCTGTAAAATCTCGACACATCACCGCCGAGACTGACCAATGCGTTGTCGACATAATTCTCGACGCCGGTGATACCGCTGCCGTTGGCGACGGTGGCTCCGCCGGGCATGACATAGAGAATATCGCCGCCGGTATTGACCATTGTGATCTTCTTGTTGGCGATGTCTTTGAGAGTGAGCGAACCGCCGTCCTCGCCTGCATAGTCTTCTATCACCGTGAGACGAAGATCGTTGCCGATCATCTCGGGACTCTCGAATATCCACTCTCCAATGCGAACGGTATCGTCGGCGTCGAGACCGTAGACGGTATCGTTGCCGCCTTCGTAATCGACGATCTGCTTGGCGCCTTTGAGGCTGACCACATCATCACCGCTCAACGGCTTAACGATCGCATTGTCGATGGTACTCTCGAGCGTATCGGCTTGATCGGTGCCGACCAAAACATTGCCGCAGACAGTAGACGTTACATTGCCCAAGCTGTCCTGAACGGTGATCGATTCGCCCGCGGCATTCTTGAGGCGGATCGAGCCGTCGCCGATCTTGAGTACGGTATCGAATCCTTCATTGTAGCCGCTATCGATCGTGCCGTAGAGAATCCTGATCGTTTCGCCCGAATTGAATCCGAGTACGGTATCGTTGCCGTCGCCGTCCGCATACTCGATCACACCGGAACCCATGAACAAAATCAGATCATCGTCGACGCCGCCGTTGATAATAATGTTATTGCCGAAGCTGTTTTCGATGGTATCGTTGCCTGCGCCGCTCCCGATAGAGACGTTATCTCTGTTGTTGATGATCGAATCGTTATCGCCGAAGCCTCTGATGTTGGCGTTTTCGGCTTGATTGATGACGGTTGAGCCGTTGGCGTAGACCATATCAGAGTTTTTGTTGATGACGTAATCGATGCCGGTGCCGCCCGCAGGAACATTACTTTCGTCGTTAATAAGTATGCTCGTAACAGTTTTTCCGTCCGAGAAGTTGAGCCTCTTGCCTTTGACATCAATATCATCACTGTAGAGTGCGGTATTGAACCCGTTTGGGACGTAAATGGTATCGTCGTCGCCGAGCCCGCTGATATTACTCAACGCCATCTGATAAGAATATCCGTACCTGATCACCTGGCTTGAACCGTTGAGCGTGACGGCGGTACCTTCATCAACGTCGATGGTGACGTTGTCGCCGTAGTTGATCACATTTTCAACGGAGAGCTCATCGAGCAGAACGTTATTGGCGGTGTTGATGAACACACCGTTGCGGACAGTCGAATCGCCGTCGAACTTCGTCAGGCTGCTGCCATTCTTATACCACAACGAAACATCGCCCGCCGAGTCTTTGATCGCGATCGGGACATCGAAGTTGGCATAACCGTTGAGGACGATCGAGCCGCTGCCGACGTTGACGACCGCATTGTTGCCGTTACGCGTGACGCTCGAAACCGATCCGCTCGTGACGTGAATGACGCCCGGCGCGCCGTTCGGACTGCCGCTGACGTCGATGGTGTCATTGCCGTCGCCGTTTGCTTATTGGTAGAGCCAGCCGCCGTCTCCCGTTATGCTGACGAGGTCATTGTCCTTGCCCGCGTTGAGCGTCGCGCCTTTGAAATCGCCTGCAATGGTGTCGTTGCCCGCGCCCGCGTTGACCATGACATTCTCGACGGAACTCGCGCGGAGTAAATCATTACCCGCGCCGCTTTTGAGTGTGGGATTGGAGGTGAAGTCTTCGGAGAGATCGATAACATTATTGCCGTCGCCCGCATCGATGCTGATGTATCTTCCGCTGACGTAGAAATTATCATCGTCCGCGCCCGTTTTTAGCGTGATGTTGTACCCGTTGATACCGCCGATATCGTTATCGCCGTCGCCCAAGTCGATGTCGGCATTAACGAACGAGCCGCTGAGATTATCACTGCCGCTCCCGCTCTTGATTGTTACGTCTTCGATCTCGGCGTCGGAGTAGGTTCCGATATCATTGTTACCATCGCCCGCATCGAGCGAAACGTTGTCGACCCGATTGACCGAAATTTGATCGTTGCCTCTGCCCGCCTTGATGTTGAGGTTTCTGCTGTGAAGTCCTTCGCCCGTCTCGCCGTTGAACCTGATACTGTTATCGCCGTCGCCCGCGTCGATGGTTACGTTGTTTTTTAACAGAACGCGCCCTTCGACGTCGAACGAATCAATATTATCATTGCCCGCGCCCGTCTTGATCGAAACATTACTGCCGCCGCCATGACGAATGTAGGCTTTACCGACGGCATTGACGGTGACATTGTCGGCGCAATTGTCGAGATTGATGAACTCCGATACGCCGCTGCCGAGGCTGATCGACACGCCGTCGGTGTAGTTCTCGACGTAATCAATATCGTTGTTGATGGTGGCACCGCCCGGCATCACGTAGAGGTCTGTGCCGTATTTGCTGATCAACGTGATCTTCTTGTTGATGACATTCTTGAAAGTGATCGAGCCTCCGCCCTCCCAATTCGAAACGAGACGAACATCGTTGCCGTCGATCTCGGGAGGGGAGAAATGCCAATCGCTGATGCGAACGGTGTCGTCGGCATCATAACCATAGATGGTGATGTTGCTTTCATCTGCTTCGCAATCGATGATCTGTTTCGAGCCGTTGAGCGTGACGGAGGTATCGCCGCCGGCGATCTTAATGATCTTGCCGTTGGTCGAGTTTTCGAAGGAGCCTCCTTCATCGGGAGTGTAAGCGACATCGCCGATCATCGTCGTGCTGACATTGCCGTCGGCGTCCATGAGTTTGAAGTTGCGACCCGCCATTCTATTGAGTCTGATTGAACCGTCGCCCACTCTGATGACAGCAGCAATGCCGTCGGTGGACGCCGATCCGATCGCGCCGGCGGAGATATTCAACGTGGAACTCTCACTGAACCAGACGACGGTATCATTGCCGTCGCCCTCCGCGTACTGAACCACATTGCCGTAGATGTAATCATTGCCTGTGCCTCCGTTGATCGTAACACTCGAGCCGTGGTTGGCGATCGTGTCATCACCCGCGCCCGCGTTGATTGATACTTTCGAGCCTTCGTTGTAGATGGAATCGTTGCCCGCTCCTACGTTGATGGTTGAATTATCTCCTGCGTTGATGATGGTGTCGTTATCGCTCAAGCCGTTGATGAGCGCCGTACTGTTGCTGTAAACTCTCGAACTGTTTGCATTCACAGTTGCGCCGCTCGAAAAGTTGATGAGGTAATCGATATCGGACGCGCCGTTGATTTCTTGATCGGCAGTATCCGACGTGATGTAGAGATGTTTGAGCGTCTCGCCGTTAAGGAAATTGATTTTGGTATTGGCGGCGCCCAAGAGAGTGACGTAACCCCTTCCGTTGTTGACGTATGACGAAAGCATGACATCGTCGCCTTCGACTGTTGCCAGAGCGTAAATGGCTCTGAGGTTGCCGGTGAAGTACGATGACCAACTGTTGGTGTCGAATCTGATCGTATCGTTGACGCCGAACCCATGAACTTCATCAGATTATGCACCGGTGAGGTAATAATGGAGCAGTTGATTGGAACCATTGAGGTAAATAGTGTCATTCCCGTAGGAGCCTTCGATGGTGACGTTCGACGCCAAGTTGATGATGACATCGTCGTCGAAGGTGCCGGTGATCACCTTGTTGTTGGTGACGTTGTTGATATCAGACATAACAAACCAACTCCTTTGCTGTTATAACTATAGTTCTTCTTTTAATTCGTAGTTTCGTTCGAGATACTTAAGCACAAAAAAAATCCGCCGACGAGATCATCAGCGGATTGATTTATTTTTTCGATCGATCGCTCAATCGAGATCGGCGCCGTTCGATGCGATAACCTTCTTGTACCAGAAGAACGAGTCCTTGCGACTGCGCGAGAAGTCTCCCGTGCCGTCGTCGTGCCGATTGACGTAGATGAAGCCGTAGCGTTTCGCATACTGCCCCGTTCCCGCCGATACCAGATCGATCGGTCCCCAGGTTGTGTATCCGATCAACGGCACGCCGTCCTCAACCGCCTCGCCCATCGCTCGAATGTGCTCACGGAAGTACGAGATGCGATAGTCGTCATGGATCGAGCCGTCCGCCTCAACTTTGTCGAACGCTCCGAAGCCGTTCTCGACCACCATGATCGGAGTATCGGGATATCTCGACGCCAGCTTGTTGAGCGTCCAACGCAAGCCGTCGGGATCGATCTGCCAGCCCCAATCGCTTGCCTTCAGGTACGGATTCTTCGCTCCGGCAAGCATGCTGTCTTCGATCTTGTCGGCGTTCTCGTCGGTCGTTATGCAATTGGACATGTAATAGCTGAACGTGTAGAAGTCGACCGCGCCCTCGAGCAGAAGTTTTTTATCCGCCTCATCGTCCATGAATGACGTGTCGACGCCGAGGCTCCGGTAATATTTCTTCGCAAAGTACGGATACGCGCCGCGCACCTGAACATCGCCGCAGAGATCGTTGAAGATGTGATCCATGCGTTGAGTCTCGAGCATGTCTTTCGGGTTCGGCGTCAACGGATACCGCGTGACATGACAAACCATATTTCCAATCATGAAATTCGGATTGATTTTGTGCCCTTCGATGACCGCCTTCGCCGACGCAACGAACACGTTGTGCAGCGCCTGCAATCGCTCTTGCGGAACGTCCTTCATATCGGGGAATTTGCAAGGCGCGGTGCGTTTCAAATCGACATCTTGAATAACTCCGATGCCATACATATCGCCCACCTGCGGCGACATCAGCGGCATGTTGATCTCGTTGAACGTCAGCCAGTATTTGACCTTATCCTTGTAACGCTCGAAACACGTCGTCGCATATTTGACGTACAGCTCGATCGTCTCTCGATTGTAGAAACCATGATACTTGGTCACGATCGCCCACGGGATTTCGTAGTGCGACAAGGTCACCAGCGGCTCGATGCCATGCTTCTTGCACTCATCGAAGACCGCATCGTAGAACGCCAGCCCCTCCTCGTTGGGTTGAGCGTCGTCGCCGTTCGGGAATATGCGCGCCCAGTTGATCGACAGACGGAAGCACGTGAAGCCCATCTCTGCAAACAGCGCAATATCCTCTTTGTAATGGTGATAGAAATCGATCGCCTCGTGCGACGGATAGAAACGATCCTTCTCGATGGTCGGGCAGAAGGTGCGCGGGGTGTTGACGTCGCCGCCGAGAAGCATGTCGGGGAGCGCAAGCCCTTTGCCGCCCTCGAGATACGCGCCTTCACACTGATTGGCGGCAACCGCTCCGCCCCACAGAAATTTTTTCGGGAATGCCATGTTGCTCCTCCTTTGGTCAAAAAACCTTAACTCTGACGGAAATATCTTCGGCGGGCTTGGGTTCGGGCTCGGCAACGATACCTCCGAACGGCATTTGAGCGATCAACTGCCACTCCTCGGGCACGTCGAACAACTCTTTAACAGCCTCGTCGATGATCGGATTGTAGTGTTGAATGTTGGCGCCGACGTTCATCTCGCGCAACGCCGTCCAGATCGACAGTTGAAGCATGCCGTTCGCCTGATTAGCCCAAATGGGGAAGTTCGCCGCGTACAGTGCAAACTTCTCCTGCATGCCCTTGACGACGGTGTTGTCGATGAAATAGAGAACGGTGCCCGCGCCCGCTTTGAAGCCGTCGATCTTTCCGCGCGGAACTTTGCCGCCGAATGCGTCATAGATCGCGTCCCACAAGGCATCGTGTTTGTCGCCGAGCGCCACGATCACTCGAGCGCTTTTCATGTTGAAGGCGTCGGGCACGAGCTCGGTCACGGTCTCGATCGTCTTAACGATCTCCGCCGCGTCGACGGGAAGGGTTTTGTCGATCTGATAGTAGCTGCGCCGCTTGGCAAGGGAATCAATTACACTCATAGGATCGCCTCCAAAAATTATTTTATCTCAAACGACGGCAGTGATGAGACTGTCGCCGCCGTTGATCGTCTTGCCGTCCGCCGTCACGATGTCCTTATACTTATCGTGGTTGGTCACCAGCACGGGCGTAATCACAGGATAACCCGCTTGCTTGATCATGTCAATATCAAATTCGATGAGCAGTTGCCCCTGCTTGACGCGATCGCCTTGCGCCACATGCGTCTTAAATCCGCGTCCTTCCATCTTGACGGTGTCCATTCCGATATGGATCAACATCTCGGCGCCCTTGTCGGTCAACAGCCCGATCGCATGCCCCGTCGGGAACAGCGTCGTAACCTCGGCGTCGGCGGGAGCGATCACTTGACCAATCGTCGGCTCGACCGCGATCCCTTTGCCCAACAATCCGCTCGAAAATACTTCGTCGGGAACGTCGGGCAGTGCAACGAGATTGCCAGTCAACGGGCTCTTAAGAATTTCGCGCTCAATCGTCTTCTCCTCGACAACGGCAGCGGCGGGTTGAGCAGCAGGCGCGGGCGCGGCAGCAGCGACGGCGGGCGCCTCGTCCTTATAGAGCGGGAAGGACAAACCGAAGCCGACGGCGAACGCGACAGCCGAAACGATCATGCCGTTGTACATGCCGCTGACATCATTAGTCGACGGGTCGATGAAGCATGGATATTGAAACACGCCGAGACCGCCGAAGATGAACAGCTTGACGCCGAGCAACGCGACGAGTGCTCCGCCGACCGCGCCGCCGATGCAGGAGATAGCGAAGAATTTTTTGCGCGGGAGGGTGACGCCGTAGATGGCGGGTTCGGTGACGCCGAAGATACCGCTCAAGAATGCGGGGATCGCAATGCCCTTGAGCTTTTGATCTTTGGTGCGGAGAATGATGGCGAGGACGACGCCGATTTGGGCGAATGTGGTACCGAACATGGTGATGACGACGGGATCAGCTCCGTAGGTGACGATGTTTTGAATCATGATCGGAACCAAGCCCCAATGCAATCCGAACATGACGAACACTTGCCAGCAAGCGCCGATGAACAGACCCGCGATCAACGGGCTGAGGTTGAACAAACCGGTAGCGGCGGCTCCGACGGCTTTACCGAGCCACGTTGCGACGGGACCGACGACGAGCAACGTCAACGGGATCATCGTGAGCAGAGTGCAGAACGGGACGCCGAAGCCTCTGAGCAATTGAGGAACGACGCCGGCATAAAATTTCTCGACCTTTGCGCCGACCCAAACGGCGAGAATTATGGGGATAACGCTTGATGCATAATTCATGAGCAGGACGGGGATGCCGAGGAATTCAAGATGAACGGGCGACTCGAAAATTGATCCGTTGAGGACGGTGTAAAGTACTTCGCCCTCCATGATTTTGGGCAACGACGGATAGACGAGCGACGCGCCGATCGCCA
Organism: Selenomonadaceae bacterium; assembly: GCA_017477125.1. Classification (GTDB taxonomy): domain Bacteria; phylum Bacillota; class Negativicutes; order Selenomonadales; family Selenomonadaceae; genus Quinella. The sequence goes on along the minus strand of JAFUXN010000102.1, from coordinate 15,847 downwards.
TTGCCGCAAACTCACTCATCTTAAACTTCCGCGCGGCGCTGAATGCAAGGAAGATCGGCAGGAAGTAGAAGAACGCATCGCCGATGACTGACATGACTTGATAAGTTCCGCCGTCGGTGCTGATGATGTTGAAGGCGGCGAGCAATGCGGTTAAGCCCTTGACCATACCGGAGGCGGCGAGCACTCCGAGCACGGGCGTGAAGATGCCGCTGACGGTGTCGATAAATAAATCCAGAGGTTTTTTCGGGGCGTCGTCTTCAGCGGCGTCGTCGTTTCCTCCGGCGGCTTGAATGCCTTGCGAGGCGAGAATTTCATCATAGACTTCGCCGACCGCGTTGCCGATGACCACTTGATATTGCCCGCCCGATTGCACGACGGTAACCACGCCGTCCATTGCCTTGAGCACGTCGGTATTCGCCTTCTTCTCGTCCTTGAGCTTGAAACGGAGGCGAGTGATGCAGTGGGCGAGCGATATAACGTTCGATTTGCCGCCGACATTTTTGACGATGTCCGCCGCAAGTTGAGTGTACTTAGCCATTTTGATCCCTCCCGAAAATTTTTAGAAGAAGAACTGCGCTTGGAAGCGATAGAGATCATTGCGCGCGTTGGTGTCGATCTCCCGCGCCCACGTATAGAACGTGTCGAGCATAATATTCTTCGCCGGCACCCATGCTGCTCCGATGCGGAAGAACTTCTCATTGAGCCCGCACCAGTCAGTCACGGTTACCCAATTCAACGCAGGCTCATAACGGTAATCGGCAGTGATCGAATACGAGCCCGGCTTTTGAAGGTTCGCCTCCTTGTATTGAAGTTGCAACCAACGACCGGGTTTCTTCGTCTTGGTGCCCGCAACTGCAGTATCAGCGCGATGCGAATTGCTGTTGATGATTCCCGCGCGGAGATCCCAATTGTGATCGAATTTGTAGTGCGCATGCGTGTAATACGAGAACACTCGATGCTGATCCGTATCTTGATAGCGGCTCGCCATCGGAGAAGTCCACGCCGTGCCGAAGTTGATATCGGCTTTTTCGCTGAACGGATAGAAAGCGCGCAAGCTCGAAACCTTCTCACTGTCGCGATCGCCGCCCATAAAGTTATCCCATAAGTCCATGCGTCCCATCGTCAGGAACGTCTTAAATTCTTTCTTGCCGTAAGTCAATTGAGCGCCGGAGAAATCGCAGTCAATATCCATGCCCCAACCAAACGGGTTCCACTCATTCCACTTACCTGCTTTGACCGTCAGCGCGTCGCCGAGCATCTTGCCCGTCACGTACGTATCCATCTTGAAACCGGTATCGTTTTCGCCGTTGTCACTGAACGCCAAGTTGCGCGTCTTGTCGAAACCGCTCAGCGAGTTACGATAGCCGAAGTCGACGGTCGCCGACCAGTCGTCGTTGACTTTGTAGTGTGAGGCGACTTGAATGTGCATCATGTTTGCGCGAGTCGTCCGACCGCTGTCTGTCAGGAAATGATCGTTACGAACACGAGCGTAGCCGTCGAAGCTGAACCGATCGGCTATCGCCGCCAGCTTGTCTTGCCTGTCTTTGTCCGCCTTCGTGAACGGAACGGAATCTTTGTCGGTGAGCTTCTCGAGTGCTCGATCATCGAGACGATCCAATTTGCTGATCAGCTCGAGCTTCTTGATGTCGTAGAGATATTCCGCGCGGAGCTTTTCAATCGTCAACTTCTCGTCGGGAGTGAAGGCGTCGAGATTGTGTTGAGCCTCATCGATGATCATGGCGATCTCGAGCCTGCTCATCACTCGACCGTCGGGAATCTTCGCATCGTACCCGGGTACTTTGCCCGTCGCGATCAACTCGTTGACCGCCGTGTACGACCAATTCTCCGCCGGAACGTCCGCAAAGAAGTTCGACGACGCATGAACCTGTCCGATACTGCCGAACAGTGCCGCGCTTATGAGTGCGGCGGCTAACCTTTTACGCATGGGAATCCCTCCAAAATTAAATTTGAGCTTTTAACTTTGAAGGTTTGGCCGACTGAACGTAACCACCCTAAAGGTATATGGGGGAATCAAGCTGTCATCATCATTTATCCGAAATGAACTTGGCGATGTGGATCGTCAGATAAAATTTCTCGTCGTCGCTGACTTTGTAGTCATATTTATTCTTGACGAGCGTGGCGATCTTCTCCGCACAAGCATACGCTTGAGAGTACTTGCGTTTGATCATATCGCCCATCTCGTCATCAAGCTCTTCGGCGGACTCCTGATGCATAAAAACCCGATTGGCAAAAAACTTCAGGTGAGTTATAAATCGATGGTAATTGAGCGACTCGCGATCGAAATCAATGCGGCAGATCATGCGCACAACACTGCTGATCTCCTCCATCAAATTCATAATGCGATTTGCCATCGGCTGACGGAAATCCAATTGCCCGTCGACAATGTGAAGCGCTATGAACCCAATCTCATCGTCGGGCATCACAACGGAAAAATTTTTGTTCATCAGCTCGACCGCATACTGCCCGATCTGAAATTCCTTCTCGTAAAATCGTTTGATGTCGAGCAACATCATATTCTTGATCGAAATGCCGTTACGAATGCGGTGCACCGCCATATGAATGTGATCGGTGAGAGAGATGTAAACGCTGTCGTTGAGCCGACAATTTAAAACGGTCTCGGCGTGTTCGATGATGTTGTTGGCGGTTTGGAGGTAGTCGATAGAAAGGCTGGCGACGAGCTCTTTGAATCGATCCATCATGTCGGCGCGGCTGATGGTGTAAATTTTTTCGACGGCAGAGTCTGCAATGCGATCTCCCACGCGCCTCTTGAATGCAATGCCGCGCCCCATCGCCACAACCTCTCGACCGGCGGCGTTCTCCGTGACGATCACATTGTTGTTCAAGATTTTGCGGATAATCATGTTGAGCGCCTCCTTCAAATGCAAATCGACCAAACCGCCAAAGGCAAAAAGCCCCGTCGGTCTGGCCGATCAAACGTAACCATCCGTCGCCTTATCCAAACACTCAACCGAGTGAATTCGAGCTGTTCAACTGCCGCTATGATATAAAGTTTCGCTGTTAATGTCAATAAAAATTTCTTGCGTTGAAGTCGAGACAGCGTGATATAATCTCGCCGGTGATGACGATGAAAATCTCTCGACGAAACTTTATCAAGGGAGCGTTGGCGACGGTGGCAATGATCAATTTCAATCCGAAGGTCGAGGCGCGAGCCAAGTGCATCGATGTCCACGCGCATTATCTTTCAGACGGTTATCGGGCGGCATTGCTCAAGCATGGAGCGAAGGGATCGGAATCGGACGGGTTGCCCGCTCCTCAATGGTCGGTCGATGCCCATATCGAGATGATGAACAACCTCGGCATCGAGCGCGCATTCCTGTCATTGGCATCTCCTCATTCGTACTTCGGCGACGACGTTGAGACCGTCGAGCTCACGCGCGAGATCAATGAGTTCGGCGCCGACATCGTCAAGCGGTATCCTCAACGGTTCGGGCTGTTCGCTACCCTGCCTCTGCCCTTGATCGATCAGTCATTGACGGAGATCGATCATGCCTTTGATCGATTGAACGCCGTCGGCATCAAGTTACCTACCAACGCCGGCGGCATTTATCTTGCCGATCAACGTTTCGAGCCGATCTTCAACGCACTCAATCAACGTCACGCGATCGTCGAGCTGCACCCCGTTCGCCCCGCCGTCGATCCGATCGTCCCGCGCAATACTCCCGTCGCCGTCGTCGATTACCTCGTCGAGACCACGAGAACCGTCAGCGACATGATCCTCGGCGGGCTCACCGCTCGTTTCAATCAAATCCGTTGGATCATTCCTCATGGCGGAGCTCTGCTGCCCTCGCTCGTCGATCGCCTCGTCGGCATGAAACCATTGCTGCCCGATAAGTCCGTCGACGTCCGCGCGGAGTTTGCTCGACTGTATTACGACGTGGCGGGCTTCGCCGTCCCCAATCAATTGCTCGGGCTCCTGCAGATGACGACCATCGATCATATACTCTACGGCAGCGATTACCCCTACGCCTTCCCCGCATTCATCGGCGGCGAAATGCAAAAGCTCTCGTCGACCGACATTCTCAACGACCAACAACGCTCTAAAATATTCTACCGCAACGCTAAGGAGTTGATCCCATGACCAAAGTTTTGTGCGTCGTAACCAGCAACGGCGTCAAGGGCGCGACGGGGATTCCGACGGGCTTCTGGCTCTCCGAGCTCACTCATCCGCTCGACAAGATCACCGCCGCCGGCTTCGATTACGACCTTGCATCGATCAAGGGCGGCAAGCCCCCCATCGATCCCGTCAGCCTCGATCTCGACGATCCCATCAACAAAAAATTTTGGGCTGATGATGCCTTTCAACAGAAGCTCAATCATTCGCTCAAGCTCGACGACGTTGACCCCAAAACCTATGCGGCGATCTTCTTCGCGGGCGGGCACGGCGTCATGTGGGATTTCGCCGACAGCCCCGCCATCGATCGCGTCACCCGCTCCATTTACGAGAACGGCGGCATCGTCTCTGCCGTCTGTCACGGTCCGTCGGCGCTCGTCAACGTCAAACTCTCAAACGGTAATTATCTCGTCGACGGCAAGAACCTCACCTCGTTCACCGACGCCGAGGAGACTGAAGTCCAAGCGACCGATATCGTGCCGTTCATGCTCGAGACCGAACTGAAGAAGCACGGCGCCATTCATCACGCCGCTGCCAATTGGTCGAACAACGTCATCGTCGACGGCAGATTGATCACCGGTCAAAATCCCGCGTCGGCGTCTTCCGTCGGTCAACAATTGGTCGGCGCATTGAGAGGTGAATGACTTTGTCGGCTCATAACATCAAGCTCGTTGCCGTTGACATCGATGGGACTTTCGTCCGCCGCGATTACTCTTATGACGTGCCGCGTTTCGAACGCATTCTCGAGCGCATGAACGAGGCGGGCGCCCGATTCGTCGTCGCGAGCGGCAACCAATATTATCAGTTGCGCGATCTGTTTCCGACTCACCATGAGCAGATGGCGTTTGTCGCCGAGAACGGAGCCTTCGTCAAGGATCGATCGGAAATGATCTTCACCGCCGACATGCCCAAATCGACCGTCGAGCACGTCATTGATGTTTGTCGCAAGCACCCCGAGATTCGTAATGTGCTGTGCGGCGTCAAGAGCGCGTATTGCGAGCGCGGTTCGGTCGATCAAGCCTTCTTCGAGCTGACGGCGATTTACTATCATCGTTTGCAGTGGGTCGACGATTTCAAGGCGGTCGATGATCGCATACTAAAATTCGCGCCGACCGTGCCCGAGGAGAAACTGCTTTACTATTATGATCTGTTCCGCGCGGAGCTCGACGGCAGGCTCGAGGCGGTGACGAGCGGGCATGATTCGATCGATCTGATCGTGCCGGGCTGTCATAAGGCGTCGGGGCTCAAGCGGCTCGTCGAGCGTTGGGGCATAACTCCCGACCAATGCGCAGCGTTCGGCGACGGCGGCAATGACATCGAAATGCTGCGATACTGCGGTCAGAGCTACGCGATGGACAACGCTTCGGACGAAGTCAAGGCGGCGGCGAAATATGTTTGCCCGTCGAACGAGGCGGACGGAGTGCTCGTCACTTTGGATAAATTGTTTTGATTGAGAGGAGAATTACAATGCCGATTATCAAATTGGACGCCGTTCACCCCACCAAGGAGCAGAAGGAGAAGCTCATCGCCGACCTCACCCGCGTCGCCAGCGAAGACCTTGGCGTTGCGCCCGAGTTCTTCTACGTCGTCATCAATGAGCACGACCTCGACAATTGGGGCGTGGGAGGCAAGACCCTTGAACAGTTCCTCGCCGACAAGAAAAAATGAATCGCCGCGACTTCATTAGAGTGTTGAGCGTCGGAACCATGGCGCTCTACGTCAGCGGCTGCGGCTCCGCCGTTGTTCAGTCCGATCGACCCAATCAAACTAATCAGCCCGTCGAGAGCAACGCCGACGAGCCGTCAACCATCGTCTCGGGAGGGAGCACCATGAACATTGTCGTGATCAACAGCAGCCCCCATTCGGAATCGCAATCGACATCGCGGTTCCTCGCTCAAAAATTCATCGACGGCGCTTCGAGCAAAGGGCACAACATCTTCACCTTCGACGCCGCCAACGAGGACACTCATCCGTGCAAGGGCTGCGATCATTGTCATATGGACGGCGATTGCATTTTCAAAGACGCCATCGAAACCAAACTCATGCCCAAGATGCTCGACGCCGACCTGCTCGTGCTCGTAACCCCGCTCTACTACTTCGGCATGTCCGCTCAATTGAAGATCATCGTCGACAGATTTTATTCCCGCACCACCCGTTTGAGCGGCAAGAAGTCGATCATGATCTCAACCGCTTGGAACTCCGCCGATTGGACGATGGAGGCTCTTCAAAACCATTATGAGACGCTCGTTCGATACATGGATTGGACGGACGTCGGGCAGGTGTGGGCGACGGGTTGCGGCACTCGATCCATGGTCGAGCGCTCGGAGTTTGGAGATGTCGCCTACAATATCGGCGCGGGCTTATGAAATGTGCGGGGGCAATCGCCTCCGTTTTTTATTGCAATGTCTGCAGGAAAAATCATGTCGTCGAAGAAGTATTTCCCGATCATTGAAACCCGTTGCGATCGGAGGCGATGACTTTGAAATTCCGTGTCGACAATACCGCCTTGCTCATCGCGATCGTCGCGTCGTTTTTGTTGGCGTTGAACGCCGTACTCGGCTTCGTTCTCACCAATCAATCAAAGGCGGCAATGAAATCATTGTTCCAAAATCGAGTGCTCGACATCGCAAACACCGCCGCCGCCATGATCAACGGCGACGAGCTGAAGGCACTCCGCGCGGAGGATAAAGACACTCCCGCTTATCGTCGGATCAATGACACGCTCACATATTTTCAGGACAACATCGATCTCGATTACATCTATTGCATTCAAGCGGTCGGCGAAAAGGAGTTCGTCTTCTCCGTCGATCCCACCGTCGAAGACCCGGGCGTGTTCGGTGAGCCCATCGTCTATACCGAGGCGCTCTACAAGGCGAGCAAAGGTACTCCCGCCGTCGACGATGAGTCTTATGTCGACGCTTGGGGCAGTTTCTATAGCGCTTACAGCCCCGTTTTCGATTCCGAAGGAAATGTCGCGGGCATCGTCGCCGTCGACTTCAGCGCCTCTTGGTACGACGCTCAGATCGATAAGCAAATGCAGACCATCATCATCTGCATGGCTGTTTCATTGCTGCTGTGTGTCCTTCTGGTTTTGTTCGTCACGCGCCACTTGCGTCAACGCGTCAACGATATGACTAAAGACCTGCAACACGCGCTTGAGATCGCTCAAAGCGGCAGTCGAGCCAAAACCGCGTTCCTCTCTTCCGTTTCCCATGAAATAAGAACCCCGATGAACGCCATTATCGGTCTGAATCATATCGCGCTCGAAAATCCGAATCTCCCTCCCGAGACTCGAGAACAATTCAAGAAGATCGGAGCCTCCGCCAAACATCTGCTCAGCATCATCAATGATATCCTCGACGTTTCAAGGATCGAGTCCGGCAGAACCGTCCTCAAAAATGAGGAGTTCGCTTTCAACAATGTGATCGAGCAGGTCAATGTGATTATCGGCAGTCAGTGTCGCGACAAGGGTTTGATTTACGATTGTCGCGCTCAAGCCGTCGCCAACGATTATTACATCGGCGACAGCGTCAAGATTAAACAAGTGCTCATCAACATTCTCGGCAACGCCGTCAAGTTCACGCCCAAGGGCGGCACCGTCACTCTGCAGATCGAAAAAACTGCCGAGTTCGATCGAAAGACCACGCTAAAATTTACCATCAAAGATACCGGCATCGGCATGAGCGAAGACTATATCCCAAAAATCTTCGACGCCTTCAGTCGGGAAAATGATTCCGCTCAAAATCAATACGGCAGTACGGGGCTGGGCATGGCGATCACCAAGGGCATTGTCGATCTGCTGAACGGTCAAATTTCCGTCGAGAGCACCAAGGGCGTCGGCACCACCTTCACCGTCGTTATCACGCTGACACGAGCGGAACCCGACGCTGCCGCTCATCCGCCCGCTCAAGAGACGATCGATATCCCGATCAGCACGGCAGATCTCAACGGCAGACGCATTTTGTTGGCTGAAGATGTTGAGGTCAACGCCGAGATCATTAAAGAAGTGCTCAAAATGCGCGGCATGCTCGTCGAACATGCAGAAAACGGTCAGATCGCCGTCGACATGTTCAGCGCTCAACCGTCGGGGTATTATGATGCAATCCTGATGGACATGCAGATGCCCGTCCTCAACGGTCTCGAGGCGACCAAACGGATCCGTTCTCTCGATCGGACGGACGCAAAAAAAATCCCCATCATCGCGCTCACTGCCAACGCGTTTGATGAAGACGTTCAACGGAGTATGCAAGCGGGCATGAATTCTCATCTCTCAAAGCCCATCGAGCCCGACACCATCTATCGAACACTCGAAAAGCTGATCTCATCTCAAATGTGAGTGTTCCACATGATCAATGCGTCCTCGTCGTTGTCGGTGTAGTAGTGCGGTCGACGCCCCACGCTCCTCAATCCAAATTTTTCGTAGAGACGGATCGCCGCCGCGTTCGACGGTCGAACCTCCAATGTGATCGCCGTCGCTCCTCTCGACTTCACCTCGTCGATCAATCGAGCGAACAACGCCGTCCCGAGCCCTCGTCCTCTCGCGTCGGGATCAACCGCCACGTTCATCACTTCAGCATCGCCAAACGACAAGTACGCGCCCGCATACGCCACGACTCTGCCATCGAGCTCGCACACCACGTACACCGCATTATCGTTTTGCGCTTCCTCCCAGAACAACCGTCGCGACCACGGAACGCTGAAACTCCTCGCCTCGATCGCCGTAATCTCGTCAACGTCATCGACCGTCATCAATCGGAAGACGGGTGCCGCTTCTCCCATAACACCTCCGCCTCCGATCTCCTGACATACTTCGGTTCGAGGTTCATCACGTTGTCAATCAATCCGTCCGCCGCCAGCCGTCGAGCGCATAACCCCACGTTCACCGCCCGCGGCATTCTCAAATTCATCGGCGCCACTTCCACGTTCGAAGGCGCCTCTTTTATTTTCCTGATCGCGTCCCCGCCTGCTATCACTTTGCCTTCAAACGCCGCCGCCAATCCCATTATCTCATCGATCGCGCCGACCCGTACATCGCTCGTCGCCTTCAATCGATCAAAAAATTGGTAGTAGGCACAGTTCTTTTGCGCATCGAGCATCGTCAGCACTCGATCGAACGGATAATGATACGCCAGCGCTTCCAATGTCGGCACCCCGACGATCGGCACGCTCCACGCATACGACAACGCCTTCGCCGTCGCCAGCCCGATCCGCAATCCCGTAAACGATCCCGGTCCGATCGATACCGCTATCAACTCGACGGCTCCGCGCGGAACTTTCGAAAGCTCGAGCGCCGTCTCCAATTGCGGCAACAATGTTTCGGAGTGCATAGTCGGGGCGTCTTGACTGATCTCGGTGAACCGATCGCCCTCGAGCACCGCCACCGACGACACTCGCGATGCCGTCTCAATCGCTATGCACAAACTCTTCGAGCTCATTGATAAAATCCTCGTGCTCCTCGCCCACGCACGACACATTGATCCGTCTCATATTGCGCGCGTCTTTGAGCTTCTCGATCGAAATCAAAACATAATTCTCGGGCAACGCGTTCGGGAACTTCTCCGCCCACTCGATGAACACGATCCCATCGGGGAAATCCGTATAATCGTAGAAACCTATGTCCTCAAGCTCGTCCTCGCTCGTCAACCGATACAGATCGAAATGCACTATCGGACAGAAACCTTCGTAGATGTTCATCAGATTGAAAGTCGGGCTGGTGACCTCGCCCTGCACCCCGAGCGTCCGCGCCATACTCTGAACGATGAGAGTTTTTCCCGCGCCCAAGTCGCCCTCCAAGCAGACCACCGTGCCCTCGCGTATTCGTTGTGCAATCTTCTCTGCCAATCTTACCGTCCCGTACGGTGACTGCGTTATGTGCGTAAACATTACTGCCCTCCATATTTATTTCCGTCGCATTGCGCGCTCAATTGTCGGTTTTAGTTTACAACGTCGACGGTCAAATTGCAATAGAAAAAAGCTCCGACGGCGGATCGGAGCTCTGACGGGTGTGGTCGATCAAAAATTATCTGCGGTCGCGCTGACGGTGACCCGATTGTTGATCGTTGTTCACGAAGTCGGGTCTGAAGTTGCCGAATCCGAATATCGTATCGAAGGAAGAGCCGGCGCCCTCCAAATCGGTCGAACCGTTATCGTCATTGAGAATGTCATTGAGATCGCCGCCGACGAAGTCGGGAGCGTCGAATTGATCGTCGCGAGCGAACCACGGAACCATGGGCGCATCGGCGAGCGACGGAGCATCGGAAGTGTCGCTGTCAAACGTCGGCGGCGTGAAGGTGTCGCTGTCGATCGGCGGACGATGCCCATGATGACCGAAACCGAAATCGACAGGCGGCGGGGTCACGTCGGTATCGCTGTCAAACGTCGGCGGCGTGAAGGTGTCGCTGTCGATCGGCGGGAACTCTCTTCGCATTGTTCTGTTGCCTGCTCTATTGTCTTTCAAATTTAACACTCCTCAGTTTTGTTCGCTTGAAATCCTTTACAGGCATGTTATCGTCAATCCGCCGCCGCCACTTAATCGGCTCGACATTATTTTTTTATTAGAACTCCATTAGAGAATCGATCAGGGCACCGTCGAGATCAGGGCACCGTCGACGTCGGCGCGCCCATGAACAACTCGATCACCGGTCGGAAGAACAAATACAATTCGCCCCACATCGGGATCAATGATATCCCGACCAACAACACCAAGTTGCACAGCGTCGCCGCCATCGATTTCTTTACGATCGCATACACCGCCAGCAGCAGCCCCACGCCCCACAGCGCCACCTGCCAGGTTTGCGCCGCGACCGCGCCCATCACCGTCGCGTATACCAACAGACCTTCCGTCGCCGCCATCAGGATCGACAGCACCAATACCCATTTATATTTCGTCGTAATATGGAAGAGGCTCGGCTTCTCCTCGTCGATGATGCTCTTCTCAAATGCATCGTCCTCCGGCGATAATTCTTTGCGCTCCTCCGTCGCCTTCTTCTCGTCGTCCATCACGCTACACTCCTCAAAACATGTGTTTTCGCCAAAATACATACGCCGACACCATCGACGCCATCAGCGCTATCACTATCACTATGCAAAAGCCCAAACTGTTTTCGCTCAACGGCACCGGCACGTTCATCCCGAAGAAGCTCGATATCACCGTCGGGATCGCTATGATGATCGTCATTGCCGCCAGGAACTTCATCACCATGTTCTGGTTGTTCGAGATGATCGATGAAAATGTGTCCGCCAATCGCGATAAAATTTGACTGTACATCTCAACCATCTCTCGCGCCTGCTTGTTCTCGATTATGACGTCCTCCAATAAATCTTCGTCCTCCTCGTAGATGTCGAGAATGCCCTCAAGCGTCCTGCTCGACCGAAGCCGCAACAATTTTTCCAAGACCGCTCCGTTCGAGCGCAATGCCGCATTGAAATACGTCAAGCCCTTCTGCAATTCCATCAACCGAAGTATCTCACTGTTGCGCATCGAGTGACGGAGCCGCTCCTCGATCTCATCAGACAGCTTGTTGATCTGTCGAAGGTACCTCAGATAAAACGTCGCCGATTTGTACAGGATTTGAAACAGGAACTGCGTCTTCTTGAAGGTGCGGAACAACCGCGCCGTACGCTCGTTGAAGTCCGCGATAACCGGCGTCTCCTCCAAGCACACCGTGATCACGTATTGCCTCGTTAAGATGATCGCCAACGGGAGGGTATCATAGCTCTCTTCTTCTCGCACCAACGGCACGTTCGTCAGGATCATGATCGCATCGTCTTCGACGTCGATGTGCGAACGCTCTTCATCGTCGAGCGCCGATCTCAAAAAGTCGGGCTCTACCTCCGTCAACGCGCTTACCAACTTCAGCTCGTACGGCGTCGGGTCGATTATGTTGATCCACGAGCCCTTTTCGATCGTGTTCAACGTCATCTCCTGTATGTGCCCGTTCTCCTGCGACTTGTATATCTCGAGCATCTTACTCCTCCTCTCGACTGTACTGCGCGTTGATTTTACTATTCGACGGCGACGCTGTCTAGAATTTTATCGTCGGCAACAAAAAAGCCGCTCCGCGCGGCTTAAGTTTCACGCCTTACATTATCTGCGACGCATGAAGATCGGTATGTCGATTATATTGTCCCGCTTGGGCGGTTGAGGAGGCTGTTGAGGTTGAGGCTGCTCTTGAGCGGCGGGCTGCTGCTCCTGCGCACTTCTCATCTTCGACTTGAACAGAGACGCGATCGATTGCGGTTGAGCCGCTGCCGATTGAGGCTCCTCATCATCGTCTCGCATCGGCGGTTGCACGCTCGGGCGGTTGGCGTCCGACGCCGACTCGTCATCAAACCGCGTCGCGATCACCGTCACGCTAACCGTGTCGCCCATCGCTTCGCCCGTCGAGATGCCCCACATGATTTCTGCATCGGGGTGCGCCGCCTCCGCTACCGTCGTCGACGCCTCGTTGACTTCCAACATCGACAACGCATCGGGCGCGCCCATGATGTTCAACAACACGCCCCGCGCGCCTTGTATGCTCGTCTCCAACAACGGGCTGTCGATCGCCGCCTTCACCGCGTCGACCACCGCGTTCTCGCCCGACGCCTCGCCTATTCCCATCAACGCCGAGCCCGCATTCTGCATGATTGATTTCACGTCGGCAAAATCCAAATTGACGATGCCCGGCACCGCTATCAAATCCGATATGCCCTTCACGCCTTGACGCAAAATATCATCGGCGATGCTGAACGCTTTCGTCATCGGCGTCTTTTTGTCGACCACCTGCAACAATCTGTCGTTCGGGATCGTTATGATCGTATCCACGCTCTTTTTGATGTTCTCGATCTCCATTTCCGCATTCTTATTGCGCTTGGGACACTCGAAACTGAACGGGCTCGTCACCACCCAGACCGTCAACTCTCCGATCTCTCGAGCGCACTCGGCTACCACAGGCGCCGCTCCCGTTCCCGTGCCGCCGCCCATGCCTGCCGTGATAAATACCATATCCGAATCTCTCAACGCCGCTATGATCTCATCGCGACTTTCGATCGCCGCCTTCTGACCGATCTCGGGGCGCGCTCCCGCTCCCAATCCCCGAGTCAGCTTCTCTCCGATTTGCATTCGCTTCGGCGCCAATGCCGTCAACAACGCTTGCGCGTCCGTGTTCACCGCGATGAACTCTACTCCCTCGAGCCCCAATGAGATCATTCGGTTCACTGCATTGTTCCCGCCTCCGCCCACTCCTATGACCTTGATCTTCGCAAACTGCGTAAGATCATTGTCGTCAAACTCAAACATAGGCATTAGCTCGACCTCCATCTGATTTCTAACCAGCCGATTGATTTTATCACATTTCGTTCCCAATTGCTATCGTTGGCGAAAATATTTTATCAGACGTTGGTGAATTTGCAAGCCCTACTTATCAACAGGTGTGGCACTTCTCGTAAATGCCCGCGCGCGTGAGCGTCTCGACAACCGTCTCGCCGATGTGCGCAACCGTGTCCGCCACCTCGATCCCGACCGCATTGAGCGCCTTGATCTTGTCAGCCGCCGTGCCCTTGCCGCCGCTGATGATCGCTCCCGCATGACCCATGCGCTTGCCCGGAGGCGCTTGGCGTCCCGCGATGAACGCCGTCACCGGCTTCGATTTCATGTTCTCGGCGATCCAACGAGCCGCCTCTTCCTCCGCCGACCCGCCTATCTCTCCTATCATCAACACCGACAGCGTTTCATCGTCCCGATTGAATTGATCGAGCACGTCAATGAAGTCCATGCCCTTGACGGGATCGCCGCCGATGCCCAGCGACGTCGTGATCCCGATCCCCGCGTTCATCAATTGAAATGCCGCTTCATACGTCAAGGTTCCGCTCCTCGACACCAGCCCCACGTGCCCGCGCTTCTGCACGTTGCCGGGGATTATCCCGAGCTTGCATTCGCCCGTCGTCATGATGCCGGGGCAGTTCGGTCCGATCAATTTCGTCTGCTTGCCCTCCATGTATCGACGCACCTTCACCATGTCGAGCACGGGTATATGCTCGGTGATGCACACCACCACATCGAGTTTCGCATCGACCGCTTCCATGATCGAATCGGCGGCGAATCGCGCGGGAACGTAAATGACCGACGCCGTTGCTCCCGTCTGCTCAACCGCATCTTTGACGGTGTTGAAAACGGGAACGCCTTCGACCTCTTGCCCCGCCTTGCCCGGCGTCACGCCTCCGACGATCTGCGTTCCGTAGGCGAGCATCTGCTTGGTGTGGAACGTCGCCGCCTTGCCGGTGATGCCTTGCACTATAACTTTCGTGTCCTTGTTGACAAGTATGCTCATTGCGCTGATCCTCCCTCGGCTACCAATTTGACGATCTGTTCTGCGCCGCCCTCCATCGTCTTAGCCATGATCACGTTCTTGATCGGCGTCTCCAATAATATTTCGCGTCCGCGCTCAACGTTGGTGCCCTCGAGACGAACCACCACGGGGACGGGCAACGTCTTGCCGTCTTCGGAAATGATCTTCGCCGCGTCAACGATCCCTTGCGCCACCAGATCGCATTTGTTGATCCCGCCGAAGATGTTGACGAAGATGCCTTTCGCTTGCCCGCCGTCGAGCATGATCTGGAATGCTTCGGCGATCTTCTCGGGCGTTGAGTCGCCGCCCACGTCGAGGAAGTTGGCGGGATTGCCTCCGTAGTGTTTGAGAATGTCGACCGTCGCCATCGCCAGCCCCGCGCCGTTGACCATGCACGCCACGTTGCCGCCCAAATTGACGTAGTTCAGTTCAGATTGTGCCGCTCGACGCTCCTTGGCGTCCTCCTCGGTCTCGTCGCGCAACGCAACGATGTCGGGGTGACGGAACAATGCGCTGTCGTCGAAGTTGAGTTTGGCGTCGAGAGCGATCACGTCATCGTCGGTCGTAACCACCAACGGATTGATCTCAACCTGTGAACAGTCCTTGCCGATGAACGCATCGTACAGCTTCATCATCAACGCCGCCGCTTTGCGGATCGCTTTCGGCGGGAAGTTCAGGGCGTAAGCCATGCGCGTTGCTTGGAACGGTGCCAGTCCGATCACGGGATCGATGTACTCGCGGAAAATCTTCTCGGGAGATTCGGCGGCGACCTTCTCGATCTCGACGCCGCCCTCGCTCGAGCCCATCATCACCACTCGCGCCGTCGAACGATCGATCACCAGGCTCAGATAGTACTCGTGCGCGATGCTCGAACCTTCCTCAATCAGCAGTCGATTGACGGTCTTACCCTCGGGTCCCGTCTGGTGTGTGACGAGCGTCTTGCCGAGCAGCTCCGTCGCGTACGTGCGTACCTCGTCGAGATTATGAGCCAACTTCACGCCGCCCGCCTTGCCGCGTCCGCCCGCATGGATTTGCGCCTTCACCACCATGATCGGTGTGCTCAATTTCTCGGCGACCGCGACCGCCTCATCGACGTTGAAGGCGGGGGCGCCGTTGGGGACTGCCACGCCGTAGCTCTTGAGGATCGCCTTGCTCTGATACTCGTGAATGTTCATTTGCAAGCCTCCTAAAACATTTATTGTCAAGTTTTGTTCGATAAACGTCCGCTCAATTCCTGCCGCGTCTCAACTCGAGGAAGGCGAAAAAAATAAGGCGGCGCCCTCTCGAAGTAAGGGCTGCCGCCTTCACACACGAAACACAGCTGTTGAAGGACAGAAAAAAGATGGAGAGGCGCCCCCGAGAACAT
>JAFUXN010000101.1 GCA_017477125.1 Selenomonadaceae bacterium | reverse complement strand
TTCGATCGACGACACCACTTCGGAAGAGGATACAACTTCAGCCGACGACACCACTTCGGAAGAGGATACAACTTCAGCCGACGACACCACTTCGGAAGAGGATACAACTTCAGCCGACGACACCACTTCGGAAGAAGAAGATACTACTTCGAGCGACGATACCACGTCCGAAGAAGAAGACACAACTTCCGCCGACGACACTACTTCAACTGAGGATACTACATCTGCCGTCGACGATACCACATCAGCCGAAGATACCACCACCGGCATCCCGAGCGCTGACGATGCCACCGAGGACACCCGTTCTTGGAACACCGTCGAGGTGAGCGGCGATTCAACCACCGACGACAATGGCATCACCACTACCAACATCGATACCTCCGACATCTCCGATGGTGATCAAGTCAATCTCGCCGCGACCGATAACAACGATACCACCAATCTCGATCTCTCCAATGTCGACGGCGCAGTCAAGGTAACCCTCCCCGACACCGGTACATTCAATATCACCATGCCCTCAAACGGCGGTTCACGCGTCGAAATCCCCGAGGAATTCACCGGCACCGTCAACCTTACTACCTCAGACGGCGGCGACATCGTTATCGCTAAGAGCTCCAACGGCGAAGTCAACATCACCGGCGGTTCGGGCGATGATACCTTCGTCGTCGAGGGCGCCAACGTCGATCTCAGCGGCGGCGGCAAAGATATCATTTACGGCTACGGCACATTCAACGGCTATGACCCCGATACCGGTACCGAGTTCCGCGTCGAGACCAATAACATCTACGACGCCCTTACGAACGGCAACTTTACCTTCGGCAACGGCGCCTTGAACCTCGGCGGCGATACCAATAACGCGATTGTGCTCGATCAAAATGCGGGCAATAACGGCAATATGACCATCAACCTCACCGACGCCAACGGCAATTCCGTACGCGTGACAGGCAGTTACTCCTCGGGCGGTACGCTCGACGGATCGGGCTCGAGTACCCCTGTCCTCTACGTCGGCAATAACGACGGCTCCAAGGAAGGTACCACCGGCATCACAACGGGTTCGGGCAACGATACCGCCATCGCCGGCGACGGAGACGTGATCGCCAACACCGGCGGCACCGATCAAGTCATTCTCAACAACAGCGACAACGGCGGCGCCACTCTCGATCAAACTCAAAATCCGTCGCAACGCGCCACCAATAACATCAGCGGCTACGATGCGTTGAAGAACCTCATTCGTCAGACCGCCGAGATGTTTGGGCAAATGACTGCCAGATTCGTCGACGGACATCTGCAAACCACATTCGGCAACGTCACCAATAATTTCATCTCCAATCAGAGTTCCGCCTCGCTCGACGAGATCATCAACACTCCTCTCGACGAGATCATGTCGGCTCCCGACAGCAGTCAAGAACTCAACTTCGACGACGGCAATGATCTGCTCCGCTCCTATAATCAGCTCAACATCGGCTCAAACATCGGCAGCGAGCGCAACCGTAAATCCTTCAACCGCAAATAAATTTTTCGTTATCGCTCATCGTTCGAGCAATACGATCATTCAGGCGAGAGTCCCGTTCCGCGCGGAGCTCTCGCCTTTTTTCGTAACCTCGACCTCCCGCCGCGCATATAATTATCGGCAACTCGGCACATTGATTGCCTTGCACCAACTTTTTTGCGGTGCTAACATTAATCTGTGTTTTTGTATCGAAAGGAAGTGTATGTTTATGGAATTCAAGCACGAGTACGAAGGTGAAATCGGCGATAACTACTTCAAGAATGATAAATACGATCATGTGGTATTCTACGGGTACAGCGGTCATGATACCATCATCAACGGCGAACAGGGTTCGTATTCCCTCCTCTTGGGACGTGCCGGTAACGACTCCCTCATCAACTACGCCAAAGCCACGAGCATCTCCGGCTATGACGGCGACGACTACATCTACAATAGCGGCTCCGAATCATCTATCGATGCCGGCAGCAACAGCGATACCATCACCAACTTAGGCGATTGGGCCACGATAAAGAACGGCGTGGGATATAAATCTGTCAAAACCATCACCAATACCTCCACCGCCGCCAATACCTTGATCTCCCTCGCGGGCGGCGACAACAGGATCAACAACGCCGCCACCGGTACCACCATCAACGGCGGCAGAGACACCGATAACATCACCAATACCGCCGATAACGTCACGATCCGCACGGGAGCCGGCAACGACACCATCAAAAATTCCGGCGCCAACGTGTACATGTCCGCGGACGACGGCGACGATCATATTGATAACAGCGGCTCGACCGTCACCATCGACGGCGGCAACGGCGACGACAGGATCGACAACCACAGCAATGGCTCTCAAGCTCTCATCAACGCGGGCGACGGAAACGATTACGTTACCAATTACGGCGCCAACACCACCATCAACACCGGCAGCGGCAAAGATACAGTCGCCAACAACAGAGCCGGCGCGATGATCAATACAGGCGACGGCAACGATTACATCACCAATCGAGCATCGGGTGTGTCGATTGAGAGCGGCTCGGGTTCCGATTACATCTATAACGATTCGTCGGGCTCCTACGCCACCATCAACACCGGCGACGGCGACGATTACATCACCAACAGCGGAGATCGTACCACCGTCGATGCCGGCAACGGCAATAACAATATCTATAACGGCGCCAATATGGTTAAACTCGTCTCGGGCTCGGGCAATGATACCTTCGACATCTATGGCATGTGGCTCACCATCTCATCGGGCGCCGGCGCCGATTCCATTGTAATTAACAGCTCGAGTTACGGTGCTGAGTCCGTCAATGCGGGCGCCGATAACGATACCGTTGTCGCCAGACATTCGGCACCCAACGTTCACATCGACGCAGGCACCGGCGATGATTATATCATCACGTGGACTCGCTTTTCGTCCGTCATCGGCGGCGCGGGCAATGACACCATAAGCAGCGGCGGTACCAATAAGACCATCGACGCAGGCGACGGCAACGACCAAATCTATAACAACACCACCGGCAATAACGCCATCATCGACGGCGGAACAGGCAATGACACCATCAGCAGCAGCGGCAGTAATGTCACCATCAATGCGGGCGACGGCAACGATTCTATCAGAAATGCAGGCTCTAACGTAACCATTCGCGGCGGAGCCGGTAACGATTCCGTCCAAAACTCCGCCGACGGAACCATCATCGATGTCGGCTCGGGCAATAACTACATCAATAACTCCGGCGCCAATATGACCCTCAGCGGCGGCACCACCGGCTCCGATACCATCGATAACAGCGGCGCCAATGTCATTATCAACGCCACCCTCGGCAATAACTTCGTCCGCAACAGCGGCAATAACGCCAATGTCTCTGTCGGCAGCGGCAATGATTCAATCGAAATTTACGGCGGCTCCAACTCGACCGTCAACGCCACCCTCGGCAACAATGTCGTGCAGGATCGGGGCACTCAGTCTAAAGTATTCACCGGCGTCGGCAACGACACCATCAAAGCCGCGGGCTCCAAGTCCACCGTCAACGCAGGCGACGGCAATAATCGCATCACCGTCAGCGGTTCGGGGAACATCATCACCGTCGGTTCAGGCGCTGACACCATCATCACCGATGTCTACGGCTCGGGCGCGTTGATCAATGTCGGCAACGGCAGGAACGTCATCACCAACAGCGGCTCCGACCATACCATCGTCGGCGGTTCCGATAACGATTCCGTCTTCAACGACGGCGCGGGAGCCGTCATCTCCCTCGGCGCAGGCAACGATACCGTCTACGGCTCAACTCTTGGTTCGGGCGCATCGATCAACGTCGGCGAAGGTACCAACGTCGTGCTCAACCGCGGCAGCAGTTCTACCGTCATCGCGGGGTCGGGCGCCGATTCCGTTCGCAATGAGGGCGCCAACGCCGTTATCAACGTCGGCGCGGGCGACGATCTCATCAGAAACTCCGCTGAAGCGGTCGGCTCGTCGATCAACGTAGGCGACGGCGCCAACTTCATCTATAACCACGGCGCTCGTACTTCAATCATCGGCGGCGCCAATAACGATACCGTTGCCAACTACGAGGAGGCCGCCAATTCCTTCATCAACCTCGGCGCCGGCACCAATTACATCGGCAATGAGGCGTCGGGTACCACCGTCGTTTCGGGCAGCGGCAATGACACCGTCGTTAACCTCGGCGCGTCCGCTCTCATCAGCTCGAGCGGCGGCGTCAACAATATCCGCCTCAAGGCTTCCGCCTCCAATACCACCGTCGTTTCAGCCTCGGGCGACGATGTCATTCACAACGAGGGCGCAAGCGGCGTGTCGATCGTCTCGGGCGCGGGTGCCGATTCCGTCTATAACGATTCGTCGGGCGCCAATGCCGTCATCAATGTCGGCGACGGCGACAACACCGTCAGAAACAGAGGTTCGAACTCCTCCGTCATCGCCGGCGACGGCAACGATCTCGTTTTTAATTATGCCGACTCCAACGTCACCATCAACACCGGCAACGGCGTCGATTCCGTCTATAACACGGGTTCGAACGTCAAAATCAGCCTCGGCGCGGGCAACGATTATATTGATAACTACTCCTCCAACTCTAACGTGACGATCGACGGCGGCGACGGTAACGATCACATCCATAGTCGCGGTTCGAACGTCAGCATCAACGCCGGCGCAGACAACGATTTCATATACAACGAAGGCGCAACCGTTACCATCGACGCGGGCGCGGGCGCCGATCGAATAAGCAACGAGGGATCATACTCCACCATCGACGGCGGCGACGGCAATGATTCAATCAGAAACTCCGGCGGCGAATATAATTCCATCAACGGCGGCGCAGGCGATGATACCGTCGACAGCTACAGCAATAAGGTTACTGTCCTCGGCGGCGACGGCAACGATTACATTTACAACCGCGGCACTCAGTCTTCTGTCAGCGGCGGAGCAGGGAGCGATTACATCATCAACGATGCCGCTTCCGTCTCGGTCGACGCGGGCGCCGATGCCGATACCGTCATCTCGAGCGGCAACAGCGCTTACATCGACGCGGGCGCAGGAGCCGACATCATTTCCGTAAGCGGCTCGAGAGTCACCGTCGACGCGGGCAACGATAACGATTCCATCATCAGTTCGGCTTCCTCCTCCTCGATCGGCGGCGGAGCGGGCAACGACACCATCAATAACACCGGCTCAAATTCTACCATCGAAGGCGGCGCGGGAGTCGATTACATCTTCAACGCCAAGAATACCTCGGGCGTCGTCATTAACGCCGGCGATGATAATGATACCATCGATAACAGAGGTACCGGCGCCAACATCAATGCGGGCTCGGGCAATAATTACATCGTCAACATGGGCGAGGGCTCGACCCTCGGCGCAGGCGACGGCAATGATCGCATCGTCAATCACGCTCACAGAGCCTTCATCAGCGTCGGAGCAGGCGCCGATACCATCGATAACCGCGGTTCCTACGCCACCATCGACGCGGGCGACGGCAACGATTCCATCAATAACCAATCCTACAATGTCAGCATCAACGGCGGCGCAGGCAACGATTACATCACCAACGTCAGCGATTCCGTCTCCGTCGACGCGGGCGCCGATGCCGATACCGTCATCTCGAGCGGCAATCAGGCTTACATCAACGGCGGGGCGGGTGCCGATATCATCTCCGTCAGCGGCTCGAAAGTCAGCATCGACGGCGGAGCGGGCGCCGACCTTATCACCGTCAACGGCTCGAATGTCAGCGTCAACGCGGGCGACGACAACGATTATATCCGTAACGTCGGCACCAACGTCACCATCGAGGGCGGCGCAGGCAACGATGTCATCTCCAATATTGGAACCAACGTCTCCATCAACGGCGGAGCAGACAACGATTCAATTCAAAATACCGCCTCGAACGTGACGATCAATGCGGGAGAAGGCAACGATACCGTTCGCAATCAAGCCTCCAATGTCACCATCGATGCGGGCGACGGCAAAAATTACATCAATAACGCCGGCGAGAAAGTATCAATCATCGCGGGCTCCGGCAACGACCAAGTCTATAACTTCTCCAACAACGTAACCATCAACGCAGGCAGCGGTGCCAATTTCATCTATGACACCGGCGCCAACGTCAACATCACCACCGGCGACGGCAAGGATACCATTGAAAGCCGCGAATCTCACGTCACCATCGACGCGGGAGCAGGCGACGATTATATCATCGCTACCAACGGTGAAGATGTTTCAATCAACGCGGGCGACGGCGATGATCACATCGAGAACTACGGAGAGGGAACCGTCCTCGGCGGCGCGGGCAATGATTACATTCTCAATCGCGGCAAGTACGTCAACATCGATGCGGGCGACGGTAATAACGTCATCAGTGTCAGCGGTTCGGACGACACCATCAAAGCGGGCGCAGGCAGCGATACCATCTACAACGATGCCTCCAAAGTCTCTATCAGCGCGGGCGCGGGCGAGGATTCCATCCTTAACAACGGTTCGAACGTCACCATCGATGCGGGCGACGGCGCCGATAACATCTTCAACCGCGCCTCCAACGTTATCATCGAAATCGGCGACGGCAACAACTCAATCGATAATCGCGCCTCGAACGTCACCATTAACGCGGGCGACGGCGACGACCACATCGTCAACCTCTCCTCTAATGACTCAATCAACCTCGGCGGCGGCAATAACTTCATCTACAGCGAGAGCGCCAATACTACCATCATCGGCAGCGGCACCAACGATATCGATAGCAGAGCCGACAACGTTGTCATCACTGTCGGCGACAACAGCGATACTCTCGACAACTACGGCACCAACGTCACCGTCGACGCGGGCGCGGGCAACGATCGCATCGATAACTTCGGCTATAACACTTCCATCGTTGCAGGCGACGGCAACGATACAATCTTACTGCACAACAGTCGCGGCAACTCCACCGCCACCGTCAGCACCGGCGCAGGCAACGATTCCATCTACGTTTTGTCGTCCGCCGTCAATAACATCGTACTCACCGGCGAGACCAATGCCATCGAATTGAATGCCAATGCCAATCTCGTCCTGTCCGCCGAAAGCGCCGACGCCGGCGCCTCTCTCGCCGCCGTCGGCAACTACGAAGCCAATATCTCACTCGCCGGCGGCGTCAACGTGTCTCTCACCTCCAACCCTCAACTCATTCGCGTCGCCGACGGCTCAAACACCGTCACAGGACTCGGCAACAACGGCGCCGTCTCCATCAACAGCGGCACTGATTACACCGCTGAACTCAGCGGCAATAACCTTGTCCTCACCGATTCCGCCGACACCAACGATAAAGTCGAGCTGCTCAACGTCAAAGGCAAGTTCCTCACCATCAACGGCGTTTATACTCTCGTCGGAGCCGATTCCGATTGGTCGACCATTTCCGTCGATGAACTTAACGGCTTCATCTACGCCAAAGGTACCACCGCCTTCTTGCTCCTCGGCGACGCTTTTGAGAAGGAAAGCGATATATTTGCCAATCGGCCCAAGAACGTTTCCGTCAACGCCGATAACCAACTCGTCTTCAGCGGCACCGACTTCGATACCTCTACGAGCAAATTCCACATCTTCGGCACCGGGCTTGGTAAGGGCAGCACCCTCAACGTCAACGGCTCGACCTACTACCTCTATAATCAAGATAACGACCTCGGGAACGGCTACGAGCTTTCGGCTACCACTCTCGAATCTCAATATTGGACGAAGAACTTCTCTAACACCGCCTTCTTCTACGAGAACGGCACCACCACATTCACGCTCCGCGGCTCGACCTTCTCAGACGACGACGGCGACGAAGTTCCCGATAGCGTCACCGTCGACGGAACCGCCATATCGTTCGGCAGCGGCTTCGACGTCGGCATTGATGCTTTCCACATCGCGGGCTCCCCTCTCAGCGCAGGCAGTACGGTTTCCATCAACAACCGCACCTATACACTCGCTCAGCTCGACGGCGATACATTCAACGGGCTCGAGCTTTCCGCTTGGTCGGTCAGCGGCTCAACTTACACATTCAGCGATAGCGCCGTCTTTACGTTGACAGGTTCAGCTTTCGCCGACACCAACAGCGATAATGCGCCCGACAACGTCACCGTCAAGGGTACGTCGATCGCATTCGGCAATGGTTTCGACGTGGACAACTTCCACATCGCAGGAACCGATATATCGCTCGGCGGCAAGCTCAACGTCAACAACACCAACTTCACCATCGCCGATCTCGACGGTGATTCGTCCAATGGTTATGAGCTTTCCGTTTGGAAACGCAACGGCTCAACCTTTACTTACTATTCATCGACCGCCAACTTTACCTTGACGGGATCAGCCTTCGCCGATTCCAATAACGATAACGCTCCCGATAATGTCACCGTTCGCGGCTCGTCGATCACTTTCGGCAGCGGCTTCGACGTTGATGATTTCCATGTCAGCGGCACGGGGCTGGCGCTCGCTACCAACGTCACCGTCAACGAAAAGTCTTACACGCTCGCCCAACTCGACGGCGATACCGATAACGGCTTCGAACTTTCCGCTTGGTCGGTCAGCGGCTCAACCTACACTTACAGCGATAGCGCCGTCTTCACGTTGAGCGGCTCGGCGTTTACCGACGCCAACAGCGACGGAGCGCCCGATAACGTCAGCGTGGTCGGCGGCGCGATCACTTTCGGCAACGGCTTCGACGTTGAGAACTTCCACATCGCGGGAACCAACATCAACCTCGGCGGCAAGCTCAACGTCAATGCCATCGACTATACCATCGCCGATCTCGACGGTGATGCCTCCAACGGTTATGAGCTCTCGATTTGGAAACGCGACGGCTCAACCTTCACCTACGATTCCGATTCCGCCAACTTCAAATTGAGCGGCAACGCCTTCGTCGACGAAAACGAAGACTACGCTCCCGACAATGTCACCGTCCGCGGCTCGTCGATCACTTTCGGCAGCGGCTTCGACGTTGATGATTTCCATGTCAGCGGCACGAGTCTGGCGCTCGCCACCGCCGTCACCGTCAACGGCAAATCTTACACGCTCGCCCAACTCGATGGCGATTCCGATAACGGTTATGAGCTGTCGGCATGGTCTAAGAGCGGCTCAACTTACACTTACAGCGATACCGCCGTCTTCACATTGAGCGGCTCGACGTTCACCGACGCCAACAGCGACGGCGCTCCCGATAACGTCAGCGTGATCGGCGGCGCGATCTCATTCGGCAACGGCTTCGATGTTGATAACTTCCACGTCGCGGGCACGGGCATGTCGATCGGCGCCAACGTCAATGTCAACGGACGCGATTACTCCCTCGCTCAGCTCGATAACGATACTTCAAACGGTTTCGAGCTCTCCGCTTGGAGCAAAGCGGTCGACACCTTCACCTATTCCGATACC
Source organism: Selenomonadaceae bacterium (assembly GCA_017477125.1). Taxonomy (GTDB): domain Bacteria; phylum Bacillota; class Negativicutes; order Selenomonadales; family Selenomonadaceae; genus Quinella. Next base: position 17,535 of record JAFUXN010000101.1, on the reverse strand, counting down.
GCCGCCTTCACGTTGAGCGGCTCAGCCTTCACCGATTCAAACGGCGATAACGCGCCCGATAATGTCACCGTCAACGGATCGACCATCACGTTCGGCAGCGGCTTCGACGTTGATAATTTCCACGTCAGCGGCACGGGCTTGGCACTCGCCTCTACCGTCACCGTCAACGGCAAGGGCTATACTCTCGCGCAGCTCGACGACGACACTGCCAACGGTTATGAACTGTCGGCATGGAAGAAGAGCGGCTCAACCTTCACCTACAGCGACACCGTCACCATCACACTCAACGGCAGCGCCTTCACCGATTCCAATAATGACGGCGCGCCCGATAACGTCTACGTCAGGGACGGCGTGATCAGTTTCGGCAGCGGCTTCGACGTTGAGAACTTCCACATCGCGGGCTCCAATATCTCAATCGGCACCAACATCAACGTCAACGGCAGAGATTATACCCTCGCGCAACTCGACGGCGATTCGAGTAACGGTTATGAGCTTTCCGCTTGGTCGAAGTCGGGCAACACCTTCACCTACAGCGATACCACCGCCACTTTCGTCTTGAGCGGCGACGCCTTCACCGATTCCAATAACGACGGCGCGCCCGATAACGTTTCTGTCATCGGCGGCGCGATCACTTTCGGCAGCGGCTTCAACACCGATTATGATCAATTCCATGTCAGCGGCACCGGCATTTCGCTCGGCGGCTCGATCACCGTCAACGGCAAGTCCTACACTCTCGCCGAGCTCGACGATAACACCGTCAACGGTTATGAGCTGTCGGCTTGGTCGAAGAGCGGTTCATCGTTCGTCTACAGCGATACCGTCACCTTCACCCTCTCAGGCTCCGCGCTCGCCGATTCCAATTCAGACGGAGCGCCCGATAACGTCTACGTCAAGGACGGCGTGATCAGTTTCGGCAACGGCTTCGACGTCGACAACCTCCACATCGCAGGCTCCAATCTCGCCGTCGGCGATCAAATCTCCATCAACGGCGCCACCCTCACACTCGCTCAACTCGACGGCGACTCCTCGAACGGTTATGAGCTTTCCGCATGGTCGAAGTACATCATCGACAACGATACCGTCTTCTCCTACAGCCACGACAGCAATATCTTCATCCTCAACGGTTCCGCGTTCAAAGACGACAACAACGATGACGCGCCCGATAACGTCAGCGTGGTCGGCGGCGCGCTCACCTTCGGCAACGGCTTCGATGTTGATAATTTCCACATCATCGGCACCGATCTCGATATCGGCTCGACGCTTAAAGTCAACGGCAAGAACTACACTATCGCCGAGCTCGATGGTAATATTTTCGACGGCAACGAGCTTTCGGCGTGGACGACCATCAACGGCGGCTTCGTTTACAGCGATTCAGCCGTCTACACATTGACGGGCGACGCCTTCACCGATTCAAACGGCGACGGCGCTCCCGATAACGTCAGCGTGATCGGCGGAGTGATCAGTTTCGGCGACGGCTTCAACACCGCTCCCGATCAGTTCCACATCGCGGGCACCGGCATCTCGCTCGGCGGCTCGATCACCGTCAATGATAAGTCCTACACCCTCGCACAACTCGACGGAGATTCGAGTAACGGCTTTGAGCTTTCCGCTTGGTCGAAGAGCGGCTCATCGTTCGTCTACAGCGACACCGTCACCATCACGCTCACAGGCTCCGCTGTCACCGACGCCAACAACGACGGCGCGCCCGATAACGTCAGCGTGATCGGCGGTACCCTTGCCTTCGCCTCCGACACCGACATCACCAACCTCCACATCGCGGGTTCCAACATCGCCATCGGTGATCAGATTTCCGTCGGCAGTAACCTCCTCTCCGTCGCCGATCTCGATAGCGATACCACCAACGGCTTTGAGCTTTCCGCTTGGACGATCAATGAAAGCGACACATTCATCTATGATTTCAACGGCGCCAACTTCTCACTCAACGGCAGCGCCTTCACCGATTCCAATAACGACGGCGCGCCCGATAACGTTTCGGTCAACGGCTCGACCGTCACCTTCGGCAGCGGCTTCGACATTAACGATTTCCACGTCGCAGGCACCAATCTCGCCGAAGGCTCAACCCTCAACGTCAACGCCGTCAACTTCACTCTCGCCGATCTCGATTCCGATTCCGATAACGGGCTCGAGCTCAACGCTTGGACGCGCGACGGCTCGACCTTCACCTACTTCGACGGCGATGCCTCCTTCACTCTCAACGGTTCGACATTCACCGATACCAACATCGCCACAATCCCCGACAACGTCACCGTCGAGAACGGTGCGATCACTTTCGGCAGCGGCTTCGACATCTACAATTTCCACGTCAACGGTTCCGATCTCGACCTCGGCGGTTCGATCCAAATCAACGGCTCAACCTTCACCCTCGCGCAACTCGACGGCGATTCGTCTAACGGATTCGAGCCTTCCGCTTGGTCGACTGTCGAAGGCGGCTTCTCATATTCCTACGGCTCAACCTCATTCAATCTGATCGGCGAGTTCAACGATGCCAACGGCGATTACGCGCCCGATAACGTTTCCGTCTCCTCGTCGGGCATCGCGTTCGGCGACGGCTTCAACGTCTTCGATTTCCACGTCAGCGGCACCGGGCTCAACCTCGGCAAGCAGGTCAAAGTAAACGGCGACACCTTCACCCTCGCTCAGCTCGACGGCACCGACGCCAACGGTTATGAGCTTTCATCTTGGTCGCGCGTCGGCAACCGCTTCCTCTACGACTACGGCGATACCGCTTACACGCTGGCAGGCTCCGCCTTCACCGATTCCAATGGCGATTATGCTCCCGATAATGTTTCGGTCACCGCCGACAACATCAGTTTCGGTTCGGGCTTCGACGTCGCCAACTTCCACGTCAACGGCACCGACCTCGCCGCCGGCAACAAGCTCAACGTCAACAACATCGACTACACCCTTGCACAAGTCGACGGCGACACCGCCAACGGGCTCGAGATCACCGCGTGGTCGTCCGTCAGCGGCGGCTTCGTCTACAGCGATACCTCCGCCGCCTTCACGCTCACAGGCTCCGCCTTCGCAGACGCCGATCACAACGGCGAGCCCGATAACGTTTCCGTCGTCGCCGGTTCGATCGCGTTCGGCAACGGCTTCGACACTTCGACCGCCAATTTCCACGTCGCAGGCACCGGGCTCAGCGCGGACGACACCATCGCCGTCAACGATACCGCTTTCATCTTGTCCGACGTCGACGGCAACACTGCCAACGGTCTTGAGCTTGTCGCGCTCCCCGACACCGTCATTTCCGTCGATGCCGCCTTCAACATCGCGCAGAGCGGCACCTCCTTGTCGGTCACCTCCGACGGGCTCAACGTTTCGCTTTCGAGCCACGCCAATGCTTACGTCATCACCTTCAGCGGCTTGACGGGCTCGGTCGACAGCTCCACGCTCACCGCTGTCACCCTCAACGGCACCACCGTCGAAGGCGCGCTCACTCTCAATGACGACGGCAATTTCGTTCTCACTCTCGACGCCGACATGATCAGCTCGGTCGGCACGCTCACGAGCTTGACCTTCAACGTCGCGCTTGACGGCAGCGATTATATCAACGCCCTCGGCAGTGACGGCAAGTATGATGTCGCGTCGCAAGAGTTGATCGTCCGCAATGTTGAGGCGATCAACAGCGAAACGGCGCCGACGATCGTCGTCAACGACATCACCGACGACATTGTCATGACCAACGCCACGTGGAGCCTGCTCGACGACGGCGCGCCCAACTATCAGTTCTTCGACACCGACGACGTTCAGCTGATCAATGTGATCGCCACCGCCGACGGTAAAGGCAATGTCATCAACGATATCGCCACCTCCCTGATCTTCATGCCCGCAGACGAAAACTCCGGCACTACCGTCGTCGCCAACGTCGTGCGCGGGCTCGACAGCGACAGCAATACCGTCACCGATTTCACCAAGGAGGTCTTCACTCTCAGCTATAACGACGACGGCACATTCAAATCCTACACTTCCGCAGGCGCCACCGCCGTTGATGAATCGGTCGAGGGCAGTGACGTCATCAGCATCCTCTTCTATGTCGATTTCTATACCGATTGGCGGCAGGTCGGCACCAGCGATCTCTGGTACAACGGAAATAAATGCGTCGTCAGCTCGATCGATCCCAATGATTATCTCGTCGCCGGCTCAAGCGGCAAGTACATCTATATCTCCTCCGCCGACTACGTTGATTATCTCCAATCGATCCAAAATCGCAGCAGCAGTCAAGAACTCATCGCCGTCTACTCCGTCAGCGACGCAGAGGCGCAGGGCGAATACATCTACATTCATCTTGATCCTACCGCCGACGCCAATAACCCCAACGCCGTCGATCTGTCGACCTTCGACATCACCACGGACAATGACGGCGACACGAGCGGCAATTACGTGATCGCCGGCGCCAAGGGCAGTCAAACGCTCTACGTCTCGACGGGCAACGGCTCGACCGCCGTCATCAACAACCTCTCCTCAACCGACGGCTCACTCGTTCCGACCGACGCCGATTCTCCCGATAAATCCTACTACGGAGATTCGGGCACCCTCTACATCAACGGCGTGTCCGTCACGAGCGATACCACCGTCGACGGCAACTTCGCCATCTACAACGAAGCGACCGAAGGTCAGCTCGCCAAGTACTTCATCGACAACGACACAATTCGCGGCACGCTCGCTCGCCCCGACGCCACCGCCGCCGTCTCGTCGACCAATCGCATCGGCTACTATCAAGGATTCGTCGCCGCGTCGGCAGGCTCGTCGACCAAGCCGCTGTTCTCGTTCACACTCAACGACAGCGCGGGCGTCACTGAGACGATGGACGAGATCACTTACGTCACCATCGACGGCAACATCGCTTTCGTCTACCTCCGCGCGGATGATCTCTTCACCGGCGGCATCGCTAACCTCGTCAACGACGACACTCTCAACGTCGACATCTCCGCGGGCTCTCGTACTTTGTTCCTCACCCCCGACGCAACCGTCTCGCCCGTCAACGCTTGGGACGGTTCAAACTTCATCGCGTCTGACGCCGCATTCTCCAACACCGACGTCGCTCAATCGTTCATCTGGGACGAGAACACCGATCAGCTCGTGTTCAACGGCGGCGTCCTCAGCGGCGTGAACTACGTTTATACCAATTCCGCCGCGCTCAACCTCTACACCGATACGCTCATCATCTCCGGCGCCATCATCGACAACACCAACGGCTATGTCGATGCCACCTTCAGCGGTTTGACCGACGGCGCCGTTCAACGCATTCAGTTCGTCGACTACGGCAATCTCGTCTACCAATATGATTCCTCCGCCGCCACCGGGCTCACCATGGTCAACGGCTGGTCGACCATCAACGGCGGCTACGTCTTCACCGATCCCGCCGTCAAAGGTTTCGGCGATGCAAACTTCACCATCACCGCCGCCTCATTCGTCGATGTCGATGGCGTTGTCGGTCCCGATCAGATCAGCGTCTATGGCGGCAAGCTCATCTTCGACAATGCTTTCGACGTCACCGCTTCCGAACTCCATGTGCTCGGCGTCAGCGCGGGCGACGAGGTTACCATCAACGATATCATCTACACCTTCGACGAGCTTGACGATGATACTTCAAACGGTTACGAGCTCGCCACCGGTATCGACATTGAGAACTTCGAATCCGACGTCTCGCTCAACGGCACGAGTTATCCCGATCGCGTCACCAATTACGGCGAGAACGTCACCATCGTCGGCAACGCAGGCAGCGATCGCATCTTCAACAGCTCCATCGCAATCCGCACGTCGGCTTCCGACGACAGCGATTCCGATACCGTCATCTACAAAGGTGCCAACTCTTATGTCGACGGCGGAGCGGGCAATGATATCCTCTCCAACCTCGCCGACGGCGCCACGCTCTCGGGCGGTGCGGGCAACGACATCATTTTCAACGATATCGATCTTGCCTTCAACAGCGGCGACACTTATTCGACCATCGGCAGCGAAAATGTCTCGATCGACGGCGGCGCGGGAGCGGACACCATCACCAACCTCGGCTCGAATGTTACGGTCGACGGCGGCGACGATGCCGATCAGATCATCAACTACGGTTCCGGCTCGACGGTCAACGGCGGCGCGGGCGGCGACAGCATCACCAACGACGTCATTGTTATGTTCGACGCCAACGGCGATCGCACGACCGTATCAGCCTCAAGCTCCTACGTCGACGGCGGGGCTGACGACGATTCGATCACCAACTACGCCGCGAACTCGACGATTGTCGGCGGCGACGGCAACGATGTCATGTTCAACGAAGCGAAGAGCATCTTGCTCGACAACGGCACATACATGACGGTTAGCGGCGCGAACTCGTCACTGGTCGGCGGCGAAGGCAATGATCTCATGACCAACTTCGGCGAGAACTCGAGCCTCTACGGCGGAGCGGGCGCCGACTTCATGGTCAACAATGCGATAGGAGTTTGGACCGGCGACGACTATGAGACGATCGGCGGCACGGGCTCCTTCCTCGACGGCGGCGCTGACGACGACATGATGATCAACTACATGGCGAGCGCGACGCTCAACGGCGGCGACGGCGACGATCTGATCTTCAACTGGCTCGACGATGCCGAGGCGATTGACGGCGCGGGCGTGTCGCTCAACGGCGGCGCGGGCGATGACGACATTGAGAACGCCGCTGACAATGTCAACGTGACGATCAACGGCGGCTCGGGCAATGACGTCATAGAGCTTGAGAGCGGCAAAGGCGTGGTTCAGCACGAGGGCGATACCGATCTCATCAACGGTTGGACGTCGGATTACACTCTGCAGCTGTTGAACGCCACGACGATTGACAGCGCCAAGCTCGATGCTTCCGATACGTTGATCCTGACGATCGGGACGGGCGCGGTGTCGCTGACGAACTACTCGTTGGGCGATTCGATCTCGATCATCGACGCCGACGGCAACCCGATCCAAATTCATATCGACGACGGTGATGCTGATTCCGATTCGGATTCTGATAGCGACAGCGATTCGGATTCTGATAGCGACAGCGATTCGGATTCTGATAGCGACAGTGATTCCGATTCCGATAGCGACAGTGATTCCGATTCCGATAGCGACAGCGATTCGGATTCTGATAGCGACAGCGATTCGGATTCCGATAGCGACAGCGATTCCGATTCCGATAGCGACAGCGATTCCGATTCCGATAGCGACAGCGATTCCGATAGCGATAGCGACAGCGATTCCGATTCCGATAGCGACAGCGATTCGGATTCCGATAGCGACAGCGATTCGGATTCTGACAGTGATGCAGACGCAGACACTGATGCAGATACCGACGCGGACACTGACGCTGATACCGATGCGGACACCGATGCTGATTCGGATAGTGATTCGGATTCTGACAGCGACAGTGATTCCGATAGCGACTCTGATTCTGACAGCGACTCTGATTCTGACAGTGACGCAGATTCTGATGCTGATTCGGATTCTGACAGCGACAGTGATTCCGATAGCGACTCGGATTCTGACAGTGACTCGGATTCTGACAGTGACGCAGATTCTGATGCTGATTCGGATTCTGACAGTGATAGCGACGCTGACAGTGATAGCGATGCTGACAGCGATAGCGATGCTGACAGCGATAGCGATGCCGACAGTGATACAGATGCAGACAGTGATACAGATGCAGACAGTGACGCCGATGCCGACGCCGATGCCGACGCTGATGCTGACGCAGACGCAGACGCTGATGCCGATGCTGACACTGACGCCGATGCTGATAGCGACGCCGACAGTGACGCTGATGCCGACTCTGACGCTGACGCTGATGCCGATGCTGACACTGACGCCGATGCTGACACTGACGCCGATGCTGATAGCGACGCCGACAGTGACGCTGATGCCGACTCTGACGCTGACGCTGATGCCGATGCTGACACTGACGCCGACGCTGACAGCGACGCAGACGACACCACCTCTATGCTCGACGACACCACCACTTGGAACGAAAAACCCGTCCACGAGGACACCACCACCGACGAATTTGGCGTTGTGATCATCGTGATCGATGTCTCCGATCTGCAAGACGGCGATCTCCTCCGCCTCAACCCCACACCCGATAACGTCATCACCGTCCTCAACATGACCGAAACCGATGCCAAGGTCGAAGTCATTCTCCCCGACAACGGCAACTTCCTCATTCAGATTTCGGAAGCCGGCGGCTCCCGCGTCGAAGTTCCCGAGACATTCACCGGCATCGCAGAGATCGTTGCGGGCGACCACGGTGATACGGTCATAGCGCGCAACGTCGCAGGTCAAGTCAACATCACCGGCGGCGCGGGCGATGATATCTTCCTGGTCAACGGCTCAACGGTCGATCTCTCCGCCGGCGGACACGACATCATCTTCGGCGTCGGCACCTTCAGCGGCTACGATCCCGACACCGGCACCGAGTTCCGCGTTTCCACATCTGACATCTTCGACGCGTTTACCGACGGAGATATCACGTTTGGCGACGGCGAGCTTGACCTTGCCGATAACGGCTCCCTCACCTTCGAAGATGCTCCCGACGGCGGCGACGACCACAAAGGCAGTCTCACGCTCAATCTGACCGACACCAACGGCAACACCTTCCGAGTGACGGGCAGCTACAGTGGCGGCGGCACTCTCGACGGAAGCGGCTCGAACACGCCGACGTTGTACGTGGGCAATGCCGACGGGTCGAAGAGCGGTTCGACGGAGATCACCACGGGCTCGGGCAATGACACTGCGATCGGCGGTGCGGGCGACGTGATCGCCAACACCGGCGGCACCGACGAGATCATTCTCAACAACAGCGAGACGGGCGGCGCGACGATCGATCAGACGGGAGAGACGACGGGTCACACTGTCAACAACATCAGCGGCTACGATGCGTTGAAGAATGCGATAGTACAAGCGGCGACGAACTTCATTCGTCAGGTGGCGCGCTTTGTGAACGGTCACTTGCAGACTCGATTCGGCAACGTCGTCAACAACTTCCTTGGCACCACAAACGATCTGACCTCGCTCGACTCGCGCGACGACGCCACTGATGTACTTGACGCGTCGGGCGGCACCGATCTTGATCGAATTCTCGACGTTGACCTTGACGAGATCATAATTGAGCAAAACGCCGACAACGGTTTGGACGGAACGGACGATGCGGGGCTGAACGGTTCGACGACGCTCCTCACGGACGGCAGTTCTACGGATCGGAACGACTTGCTCGAGAAGGCGATGCAGTTACGCACTCGGAAGTAAAAACATCTTTGGCTCGAAACGAATTTGAGCAATAAAAAAAGGTAGGGCGGGCGCCCCGTTGGAAGGCGTCGCTCCCTGCCTCGATCTCCAGCAATGAAAAAGGGGCGGGCGCCCCGCGAACACGGCGCCGCCCCTCTTATTTCTCAACCTCAATGTTTCGACGGTGAACGGTGCAGGGAAGGGCGGACGCCCCGCGTGAGAGGCGTCGCCCTTCCTTTTTTTCGACGTCAACACAAAAGGGGCGTGCGTCCCACATGAGCCGGGCGCCGCCCCTCTTATTTCTCAACGTCAACGTTTCGACGGTGAACGGTGCAGGGAAGGGCGGGCGCCCCGCGTGAGAGGCACCGCCCTTCCTTTTTTTCGACGTCAACGCAAAAGGGGCGTGCGCCCCATGAGCAAGGCGCCGCCCCCTTTATTTTTTTTCGACGTTGGGAATTATTTGCCCGACTCGAGCAGTCCGTAGGCGCCATCGTTGCGCTTATAGACAACGCAGATCTCTTCGGACTGAGCATCGCGGAAGACGAAGAAGCTGTGATTGAGCAGATTCATCTGCATGATCGCCTCTTGCACGTCCATGGGCTTGACCGTGAAGCGCTTGGTCTTGACCACGGGATATTCTTCGCCGATGTCCTCCTGCTCGGGACGATATTTCGACTCCTCAATGATCTCCGCCTTGAACCCGCCGCCGCGGAACCTCTTCGCCAACTTCGTCTTCTGCTTATGTATCTGACGCTCGAGCTTTTCAACGACCAGATCGATCGACGTGTACATGTCGGTTGTCGACTCCTCGCCGCGCAACAGCATTCCCGACGGAACTTCGACCGTAACCTCAACGACGTGACGCCCCTTATTGACGGTGAGCAGCACCGAAATGTTATCGACCCTATCGAAGTATTTAGTGACCTTGCCGACGCGCTTCTCGACGTACTCGCGGAGCGGCGGAGTGATCTCGATGTTCTTGCCTCTTATTGTGAACTCTGCCATAACCAAACAACTCCCTTCGTCCAAATGATTTCCTGTGCTACTATTCTTCAATGCATAAAAAAATCCTGTCGATCAAGAAAAAATAAAGAGCCCCGCCCGCAATCGGACGGAGCCCCCTATTGAGGATTTATCTATCGATCAAATCTTCTTGACGTTAGCTGCTTGAGGTCCGCGTGCGCCTTCAACCTCGTCGAATTCAACCGCTTGACCCTCGTCGAGCGTGCGGAACCCGTCACTCTGAATTGCAGAGAAGTGCACGAACACATCTCCGCCCTCCTCGCGCTCGATGAAGCCGTAACCCTTCTCCGCGCTGAACCATTTCACTTTGCCGGTTGCCATTAAGCTATCCCTCCAACTAAAACCAAACTCCAATCTTGCAAAGGCGCAATGATTATATCACACTGCGGTTGCCTGTCAACCATAATAAGCAACAATTTAGTTCAACACGAATGTCAATTGTTTGAGCCGAATGTTGGCGTCGACGAGTTTGACGGTGACGTTATCGCCGATCCGAAAAGCGCGTCCCGTATGCATGCCGATCAATGCGAACTCGCGTTCGATGTAAAGGTAATCGTCGCCGCGAATGCTCGTCGCGCGCACCAACCCATCAACGCCGTTGTCGAGCTCGACGAAGAAACCGAAGCTGACGATGCTATTGATCACGCCGTCGAAAATCTCTCCGACGAATTGCGACATGTATTCGACGGCTTTGAGATTGGTGCTGTCGCGTTCGGCGTCGGCGGCGATGCGTTCACGCAATGAAGACGTTGCGGCGATCTCGGGCAAACGTTTGCGCCATTGCTGCCGACGTGAGTCAGACATGGGCTCGTCCTTCAACAGTCGATGAACGATCAGATCGGGATATCGACGGATCGGCGACGTGAAATGCGTGTAGTACTCCGCCGCCAGCCCGAAGTGCCCCGAGTTTTGCGCCGAGTATCGAGCCTGTTGCATCGTTCGGAGCGCCGCCGCATTGATGTTCTGCTCGCCGCGCTTGCCTTTGACTTCCGTCAACAGCTTTTGGAAATCGATCGGCTGAACGGTGTCGCGAATGCGGAGATGAAAGCCGAACGCGTTGAGGAGCTCATTGAACTTCTTGAGGTTATCGGTCGAAGGCGGCTCGTGGACGCGGTAGATGCCGGGCAACTTACGAGTGCACAGGTGGCGCGCGACGGTTTCATTGGCGACGAGCATGCACTCCTCGATCACAGATTCAGCCAAGTCTCGACGGCGTTTGACGATCTCGATCGGTCGACCGTCGGCATCGAGCAACACTTTGATCTCGGGCATATTGAAATCGATCGCGCCGCGCCGTTCCCTGATCCGATAGCGCTTGTCTCGAATGTCTTTGAGCACGTTGAGCATGGGCTCGAGCTCCGCCAATTCCGATCGGTCGCCGTTGTAGAGAGCGTTGACGCCGTCATAAGTGAGGCGCCTTCGAACGTTGATGACGGTCGGGAAAATTTTATAAGTCTCAACGCGCCCGTCGGCGTTTAAACTCATCTCGCAAGCCATCGACAATCGATCGGTGCCGGCGTTCAAACTGCAGATGCCGTTCGACAATTCCTTCGAGAGCATCGGCAGTACTCGATCGACGAGATAAACGCTGGTGCCGCGCGCCGCCGCCTCGACGTCGAGAATACTTTGATCGCGAACGTAATGGCTGACGTCGGCGATGTAGACGCCCAAGAAGTAGCCGTCGGCGGTACGCTCGGCATAAACGCCATCGTCGAGGTCTTTGGCGTCGGCGCCGTCGATGGTGACGATGTTCAAATGACGGCGATCGATCCGACGATTGATCTCATCAACCGAAGGCTCCTGCTCAACCTTCGCCGCGTCCGCCAGAACTTCCGACGGAAAATCTCTTGGCAAGCCGTAGTTGAGCATCAACGAGAGGATATCGATGCCCGCGTCGGAACTGTCGCCCAGCACCTCTACAATCTTGCCGTTGAGGTGGAGCGCGGGACGATGTTTGGGCGCGTCAATGATGTCGATGAGCACCTTGAGCCCGGGCTTGAGATTAAATCGTTTGGCATTGACGGGGTGAACAAAGTACGGCAGTTGAGGATCGTCGCATTCGGCGTAACGCATGCCGTACTCCGCGCGGAGAGTGCAAACGTATCGGCGATTCGCCTTCTCGAGGATCGACATGACCCGTCCGCGACGTTTATGTTCGCCCGACGCTCGAGAGATCACTTTCGCCTTGACGAGATCGCCATGCAACGCTCCGCATAAGTGAGGCGTGGCGATGTAGAGGTCGCCGCCGCCGTCGTCGTCTTCGGGCGTGACGAAACCGAAACCGTGAGCGTTCATCTGCAGCCGCCCGATCACAAACTGATGCCTAATCAATTGCCCAGCACCATTTGATCGAGACGTTTGCCGCCGGGCACCATCGGGATCACGTTCTCCTCCTCGGGCACAATGACATCGATCACCGCCGCGCCCTCCGAGAACAGGATTTCGGGCAGATCGGATTTGAGCTGATCGGCGGTGGTCAATTGGTAGCCGCGCACGCCCATCGCTTGAGCGAGCTTGACGAAATCGCGCTTGCCCTTCAGTTCCGATTGAGAGTAGTGATGACTGTAGAACAGCCGTTGCCACTGACCGACCATGCCGAGGATAAAGTTGTGCACGATGACAACCTTGACGTCGATGTTGTGATCGGCGATGGTGGCGAGCTCTTGAATGTTCATCATGATCGAGCCGTCGCCGGTGATCAAAATTACATTGCTCGACGGACAACCGAGCTTGGCGCCCATGGCGGCGGGCAAGCCGAATCCCATAGTGCCGAGCCCGCCGCTGGTGAGGAAGTGGCGCGGGCGATGAACTTTGAAGAATTGAGCCGCCCACATCTGATGCTGACCGACGTCGGTGACCACGATCGTATTGTCGTCGCTCAAATCGCTCAAGCGGGAGATCAATGCGCCGGGCTTGATCAGATCGCCTTCCGCGCGGAATCGGAACGGATGTTTGGCGGCAGTGTCGAGCGCCTCTTGACGCCAATCGCTGAAACGCTCACTGAAATCGATGGTCGAAGTGTCGAGGCGAGAGTTGAGCATGTCGAGCGAGAGACGCAGATCGCCCAGCACTCGATAATCGACGCGAACGTTCTTATTGATCTCGGCAGGGTCGAGCTCGAGATGAATGATCTTGGCGTTGGGCGCGAAGTCGGCGACGCGCCCCGTCACTCGATCGCTGAACCGCATGCCGATCGCTATCAACAGATCGCAAGATTGAATCGCCATGTTGGCGCCGTAGGAACCATGCATGCCCGCGAACCCGAGGAAGTTGGGATCGTCCTCATCGATGCAACCGAGCCCCATGATGGTGGTGGTGATCGGGCAATCGAGACGGCGCGCGAGAGTTCTCAACGCGTCTGATGTGTTAGACAAGGTGACGCCGCCGCCGTAGAAGATCAAAGGCTTGCGGCAATTCTCGATGGCGTTGACGGCTTGATCGATCTCGATTGGATCGACGGGATATTGATCGGTATAGCCGCGCAGGTTGATGGTCGACGGATATTCGAAATCGAAGGCGGTATTGAAGACGTCGGCGGCAATGTCGATGGCGACGGGGCCGGGTCGACCGGTGCGAGCGATGAAGAAGGCTTCCTTGATCACGCGCGGGAGATCGCAGACGTCTTTGACGAGGTAATTGTGTTTGGTGATGGGCGTGGTGATGCCGCACACGTCGACCTCTTGAAACGAGTCCTTGCCGATGGCGGGGTTGGCGACCTGCCCCGTGATGCACACCAGCGGAATCGAATCCATGTTGGCGGTGGCGATGCCGGTGATCAAATTGGCGGCGCCGGGTCCGCTGGTGGCGAGCACCACCCCGACCTTGCCCGTCGCTCGAGCGTAACCGTCGGCGGCATGCACCGCGCCCTGCTCGTGCCCCGTCAAGATGTGCGGGAAGTTCTCCTTATAGATTTCGTCGTAGAGCTTGAGCACCACGCCGCCGGGGTAGCCGAAAATCAAATCGACGCCCTCTTGACGCAAGCATTCGAGCACAGCTTGAGCTCCATTCATTTTCAACACAGATCACTCCTATTTGTTCAGTTGACGGGCAAAAAATTCGGCGGCGATGTCGGCAGCCAGATTCTCCTTGCCGACGAAGCTGTGATCGGCTCGACTGATCAGATCGATCTCGCCGCGCTTGAAAATCTTCTTGTAACTGAGGCTGTAAGTGTAGGGGACAATGACATCGCCGGTGCCGTGGATCATCAGCGCGGGACCCGTGAACTTCTCCGCCGTCTCGTAGATCGGCAAGGTCTGTGCGGTCGTGATGTAACCGCGCCCGACTCTCAAGGTGCGGTTGGTCGTAACCTCAACGTACTCGGGCGGATTGAGCGCGTCGTACCTCGAGCCGAACAGATTGCCGCGCAATGCATCGTCGCGAAGGACGGCGGCGGGCGCCATCAACACGACGGCTTTAATATTTTTCGCGCCGAGTTCGCCCGCAACCATGCCGGCCACCACTCCGCCTTGAGAATGTCCCGCGATCGAAATGCTTGTGACGTTCGGCAGGCTCTTGGCGTAATCAAAAACTTTCTTGGCGTCGACGATCTCATTGAGGACGGTCATATCTTGGAAATTGCCTTCGCTGGCGCCGTGTCCGTTGAAGTCGAAGCGGATCGACGCAATGCCCTCCGCCTCAAGATCGTCGGCGAGCGCGGTCAGCAGAGGATGTTCCTTGTAAGCCGTGAAGCCGTGGCAGATTATGACGAGCGGGAATTTGTTTTGACCGTCGGGAGTTTGAAGGACGGCGGCAAGTTTACCGTGGTCGCCGTCGATAGTAATGTTTCGGCTTTGAGCAGACGCCGACAACGGCAGCACCATCAACATCAATGCGATTAGAAATCTCAACATGGGTAATCATCTCCCCTCAATTTTGATTGTGCGGATCATTCGGGTGAGCTCCTCGACGGTGAGCGACAAATTTTTCGCCGCCGTCTCTTTGATCATGGCGTCCTCCAATGTCGACGGTCGATTGAGGATCGAGAAGAAGGCATCGATGCCCGAGCCGTGCACTGCCGCCGCTCCCTCGCCGACGCAACCGCATACCGCCACCGTCAATATTTTCGGCTCGATCGATTTTGCGAGTTTCGCCGCTCCGACGGGCGCCTTGCCCATCGCCGTTTGACTGTCGATTCGACCCTCGCCGATGATCAATACGTCGGCGCCCTTGACGGCATCACGGAAATTGACGGCGTCGAGGATCAGATCGATGCCCTTGATCAGTTCGCCGTTGAGGAACGTTCGGAACGCAAAGCCCAAGCCGCCCGCGGCACCGTCGCCCGCCACGCTCTTCTGCTCTATCCCCAACGTGTTGATAGCCAATGTCGAGAACCGTTCGATCCAACCGTCCATCTGCTCAACGATCTCGGGCGTCGCGCCCTTCTGGGGACCGTAGACGTACGAACAGCCGTTGGGACCCGTCAGCGGATTGGTGACGTCGCACGCGATCCTGAAGCGGCAATTCTTCAGACGACCGTCGACGTTCGAACGATCGATCGAAACGATGTCGGCGAGATCGCGACCGTAGACGCCCGTTTGTCGACCGTCGGAACGCATGAATTTGAAGCCGAGCGCGGTGAGCATGCCGAGCCCGCAATCATTCGTCGCCGAGCCGCCGATCCCGATTATAAATTCTCTGCAGCCGTCATCGACAGCCTGCAAGATCAATTCGCCGAGCCCGAAGGTCGTCGTGTTGAGCGGATTGGGCGGCGCAAATTTCTTCGACGCGGACATGGGATTGACGAGCGGCATGGGATGAACGGCGAGCGTTAAGCCCGCGGCATCAGCCATCTCGATCACCGCCATATGCCCGATCCGTCCGTAGCGGCTGTTGATCAGATTAAACTTGTCGGCGCGCGGGTCGGTGATCGGCTCGGTCTCGTCGAAGATGCGACGGAGCAAAGTTCTCATCTCGAGCGGTCCCGTGACGTTCACCCTCATGATCTCGCCGCCCAAGCCCTCAGTCAGCGCATCAACGGTGCCTTCTCCTCCGTCGGCTAAAGGAACCATCATAACATCGGCGGTCGGGTCGACGCGCTTGACTGCGTTTTTGGCGATGAGCCCCGCCTCCGTCGAGCTCAAACTGCCCTTGAATGAATCGATTGCGATTACTGCCTTCATTATCTTGCCGTTACTGAAAACTTATAAACAGTCATAAAAACTCTTATGTTTCATTCCTGCTTCAACGCGTCCGCTTTTGCCGAGGCTACTCGCGTTTGGTCTGACGCTCCACAGGCTTTACTTCCCCGCTAACGTACGGGTAGTTTTTTCATCAATCAGCTTGCGTATCGTTTCAAATTTATCGCCGCCTGTAAGTCCCGATCGATTTCGTTTCCGCATTTTTCGCAGTGATAAATCCTCTCCGACAGCCGCAATTTTTCCTTCACATGCCCACAAGCTATACAGGTTTTTGAACTCGGATAGAATCTGTCGGCAATGATAACGGTTATTCCGAACCACTGAGCTTTGTACTCAATCTGCCGTCGGAACTCATAAAATCCTTGTTCTTGTACTGCCCTTGACAAGTGCCTGTTCGACATCATCCCTCTGACATTCAAATCCTCCAGCACTATCGCACTTGGGTTTCGTCCGATAATTGCCCTCGTGATTTGGTGTCGGTAATTTTGTCTGATGTTCGCCAATCGATGATGAATCCTCAAGAGTTTTCATTCGCCCTTTATAATGATGCGCGTTATCTAGTAACCTTCTCCTTTCTTTTTATTAATCTCGTATTTGCGTGAGATGGAGCGTTGCAACCTTCGCTTTCTCTGTTTTAGTTTCTTGATTTTCTTCGTCTTGTTTATGTTCGGGTAAACGGTACCGTCAGAGCATACCGCCAAATTTTTTATCCCGAGGTCAATTCCCAAGGCGTCGCCGACGGGCGTTGAAATGTTTTCGAGCTCTAATTCCACTGCCACGCTCAACCACCAATTCAATCCGTCGAACGTAATTCGCGGCTGAAAGTATTTTACTCCGACGGGAATCCGATCGCGCTCGCCCAACCGTATCCAATTCAATCTCTGCCCGTTTCGTCTTTTGCTTGTCGCGATCGCTTCGAGTTTGACTTGTGTCGATGTGATTTGAATTTTGTCGGTGTCCTGATAAAAACTGTAATCGCCGCGTTTCGTCTTGAGCCACGAATATTGGTCGGAGTTTCGGAGCACCGTGAATGCTTTGCGCAAATCGTTATTGCCGATGAACTTTTCCCCTGCCGCGTATGCTTCCCTCTCTTTTTGCAATGCCCAATTGTAAGCGAAGCGTGCCG
>JAFUXN010000013.1 GCA_017477125.1 Selenomonadaceae bacterium | reverse complement strand
GCCTTCGGCGGACGCCCCCTTCTACTTCGCCCCAAACTTTATTCTGCTCCAAAACTGTTTAGACGATCAAAGATGAAGGGCGAGCCGCCCCCTTGGAAGGCGGGCGCCCATCTTTAGCCGCCACCCCCTTCAATCGTTGATCGCTGATCATGGAGAAGAGCGAGGCGCCCCGCGAGTTAAGCCCCCGCCCTTATTTTTCTCCGCCCACAAATTTTTTAGTGAATCAAAGAAGGTAGGGGTCGCCGCCCGCTCCTTCGGCGGACGACCCCTTCTTCTCCTCGCAAACTTTATTCTGCTCCAAAACTGTTTAGACGATCAAAGATGAAGGGCGGGGCGCCCCGCGAGTTAGGCGCCCGCCCGCAGTTTTCTCCGCCCACAAATTTTTTGGTGAACCAAAGAAGATAGGGGGCGCCGCCCGCTCCTTCGGCGGACGACCCCTTCTTCTCCCCGCAAACTTTATTCTGCTCCAAACGATTCAGCAGACCAAAAAGAAAAGGGCGAGCCGCCCCCTTTGAAGGCGGGCGCCCGTCTTTAGCCACCACTCCCTTCAACCGTTGCTCGCTGATCATGGATAAGGGCGCTCCGCTCCGCGAATAGGCGGGCGCCCCTATTTTTCACCGTCTACCTTCAATCGTTGATCGCTGATCATGAATAAGGGCGAGCCGCCCCATCAGGGAGGCGGGCGCCCGTTCCTTCAACCGTCGCCCCCTAATTACGCACCGAGTTGATCTTGCTCGCCATTACTCCCGCGCCGAAACCGTTATCGATGTTGACCACCGCCACCCCCGACGCACATGAGTTGAGCATCGCCAGCAAAGCCGCCAGCCCATGGAACGACGCCCCATATCCTACACTCGTCGGCACCGCGATCACCGGTCGAGCCGTCAACCCTCCGACCACGCTCGCCAACGCCCCTTCCATGCCCGCCACCACGATCAACACATTCGCCTTCTGTATATCATCAAGATGATTGAGCAGGCGATGAATGCCCGCCACCCCGCAATCGTAGCACGTCTTGACATGATTGCCCCATAAGTGAGCGGTCAATCGAGCTTCCTCCGCCACGGGCATGTCGCTCGTCCCCGCCGACACCACCAGGATCATCCGCTCCTCATCACGTTCAACCGTCGAATCTCGATCCAAGTAAATCATGCGCGCCGTCGGATCGTAAGACATCATCGGAAGCTCCGCGCGGACAAATTCATACTGCTCTAACGACGCCCGAGTTGCGATCAAATTCCCGCCGCTCCTCTCGTACAACGACCGCAGGATCGCTCGCAACTGCTCCTTGGTCTTGCCCGCCGCATACACCACTTCGGGGAATCCCTGTCGCAGTTCCCGTTGATGATCGATCGATGCAAATCCCAAATCCTCTACCGCCGTCAACGAAATATTTTTGAGCGTCGCGACCGCTTGATCTTCGCTCACTTCTCCCGCGCGGAATCTCGAGAGCAGTTCGCGCAAATTCTTCTCGTTCAATTGCATTCACTCCTTCAACGTGATATTCTATTGTATCGAACGCGGTCAATGTCAAGCGCGAGGAGGCGATCACGTTGAAAAAATTTTTATTGATCCCATTGATGATTTTGTTGATGGTTTCGACCGTCGCGGCTCAAGACATCACCGACGAGATCAACATCACGACGGGGAGAATGTGGGGCTTCCCCGGTTACGTCGTCACGTTCGACATCAGCGATCCCGATATCGCCGAGGTCATTGACGGCAACGGTTGTAAGCTCGTCCGATTCCTCAGCCCCGGCGACGTCTATGTTACGGCGATCTTCTACAGCGGCGGTCAACCCGTCGAGAGTTATCTGTACCTGTTTCATGTGACGGGCGAACCGACGGGCAGCAATGCGGTCAATCGAGCGAGCTTCGCTCAACAGGTGCTTGATATCGTCAACGAAGAGCGCGCCAAACACCATCGCAGACCGTTGAGGCTTGCCGACGATCTCAATCGATATGCCGACATTCGAGCCAAGGAGATCGTCAGGCTGTTCTCCCACACTCGACCAAACGGCGAGAGTGCATTGAACATCATTCCGCGCTGTCGATACAAGGGTGAAAACATAGCGGCGGGAACTCCGTCGCCGCAATCGGTCATGGAGCAATGGATGAACTCGCCCGGGCATCGCGCCAACATCTTGTCAGCCGACTTTGAAGAGCTGGGCGTCGGCTACTGCTTCGACGACGACGGTCAATATCGGCATTATTGGGTACAACTGTTTCGCACGCAATGAGAATTTATCGGGAGGCAACGATATTGAGGAAATCGGTATTGGCGACGGCGTTGATGGTGGGGGAGGCGTCGACGGCGTTGGCGGCGGGCAATCCGTTCATCGATGTGCCGGCGCATCATTGGGCGTATGATGCGGTTATTCAATTGGCGGTCGACGGAGTGATCGAAGGGTATGGCGACGGCACCTTTCATGGCTATCGTGACATCACTCGATACGAGATGGCGCAGATGATCGCGAAGGCGCTGGCGAAAAATCCGCGCGGATCAGATCGAGCGACGGTTGATCGATTGGCGGCGGAGTTTGCCAGCGAGCTCAAAAGTTTGGGCGTGAAGGTTGATGAGCTTGAGCGGTATGAGGATCGTGTTGTGTGGAACGGCAAGATCGAATACACGTATGCGTCGGAGCGAGTCGATCCCGAGCGCACCGAGCGCAAAGACAGATGGAATTATAACGGTTACCTCTTCCGATTGGAGCCGACGGCGCCGATCAATGATCACTGGTCGTTGCTCACTCGTCTCGATGCCGATGTCGACATGAAGGACAACGGTTCGACGAACGTTTACATGTCGCGCGGCTACGCCGAGGGCGATTACGATGCTTTCAACGTAAAGGTCGGCAAGCAGGCGCTCTACACAAACGAGTCGGGCTTGATCTTCGACGTGGAGTTGAGCGGGGCGTCGGTTGCCTTCGGTCGCAAGCTCAATGCGACGTTGTATGCGGGGCGGTTGAGCACGTGGACGGTGGGCGGCGGCATTTACGGTTGGCATGACAGCGACGACGATCCGACGAGCCTTCAAGGCATCAACGTTGAGTATGATGTTGAGCGCGGGCTGTACGGAGGCGCGGCGTACTATCATCTGAAGGACGACGATCTTCAATCGGACAACTACAGCGCGAATGCTCGAGAGGACGACGCCGACATCTGGTCGTTGAACGCGGGCTATCGTTTCAGTCCGAAAGCGCTGCTGTGGGGCTCGTACGCCGACAACACTCGAGCCGATTACGAAAATTATTCGTGGCAGGCGGCGCTCGACCTCGGCAATTACGGCGACAATCCCGAGAAGGGCGATTGGGCGTTGTGGGCGGGCTATCGACGGTACGGCACCAATGTTTCATTCGCGGCGAGCACCGACGACGTGTTGATCGGCACCAAGGGCTGGTTTGTCGGCGGCGCTTATGCTCCGCTCAAGAACGTCGGGCTGGCGGCGCGCTACTTCAACGGCGAGTACATCAACGGAGGAGGAGACGCGGAGAAACTTTTCGGGCGCGTCGAGTTCTTCTTTTGATCGGAGCGTGTTGATGTTCGATGATAATTTTTTTCGATTGCCTTGACAAAATTCGATCGACGTAGTAAATTCAACAGCGTTTTAGGATTGAATATGAGCAATGCGGAGGCTGACCATTAAAATCTATCGGGAGGCAATCGCAATGAGAAAATCATTGGCATTATTATCGACGGCACTGATCGTTGGTTCGGCATCGACGGCGTTGGCGGCGGCAAATCCGTTCAGCGACGTCCCCGCGGGGCATTGGGCTTATGACGCCGTCACTCAATTGGCGGCGGACGGAGTGATCGAGGGCTACGGCGATGGGACGTTCCTCGGCAATCGAAACATCACTCGATATGAGATGGCGCAGATGGTGGCGAAAGCTCTGGCGCGCAATCCGCAAGGGACCAATCGCGCGGCGCTTGATCGTCTTGCGGCGGAGTTCGCCGATGAGCTCAACAATTTGGGCGTGAGAGTTTCGGAGCTCGAGAAGTATGCGGACAAGGTCGTTTGGAACGGCAAGATCGAATACACTTACACATCTGAGCGTCTCGATCCCGCCAAGAGTGGTCACAAATATAAATCCAACAACGATGGCTACGTGTTCCGTTTCGAGCCGACGGCGACCGTCAACGATCATTGGACGTTGCACGCTCGTATCGACGCCGAAGGAGACATGAAGGATAACAGCTCGGGCGATTTCGGCATGGTGCGCGGCTGGGCTGAAGGCGATTACGATAATTTCAACCTGAAAGTCGGTAAGCAGGAGCTCTACACGAATGAGTCGGGCTTGATCTTCGATACGGAGTTCAGCGGCGCGGCGTTGACGCTCGGAAACAAGGCGACGATCTCGTTGTTGGCGGGTCGTTTGTCCGATGACGGCGTGGCGATCGAGACGGCTGATGATCCGTCGAGCTTCCAAGGCGTGAATGTGCAGTACGACACCGAGCGCGGCTTGTACGGCGGCGCGGGCTGGTATCGCATTGAGGACGATGATTTCAAATCGGCGTTCTACGCCAAGGGCGCCAAGGAGGACAAGGCTAACATCTGGTCGGTCAATGCGGGATATAAATTCGGTTCGAAGGCGGCGTTGTGGGGCGCGTACGCCAACAATACCAAAGCCGATTATGAGGATTACGGTTGGCAGGCGGAGCTCGATTACGGCACCTATGGAGACAATCCCGAGAAGGGCGATTGGGGAGTATGGGCGGGTTATCGTCGGTACGGCTCCAATCTGTCGTTCGCGGCGACGACCGATGATGTGTTGATCGGAACCAAAGGCTGGTTTGTCGGCGGCGCTTATGCTCCGTTCAAGAATATCGGACTGGTCGCGCGCTACTTCAACGGCGAGTACATCACGGGCGGCGGCGATGCGGAGAAATTGTTCGGGCGCGTCGAGTTCTTCTTCTGATCCGATCGAACTTCAATATGATTGACTATGACGGCGGCATTTAATAGAATGTCGCTGTCTTTTATTGTGATGATTGAGGAGGGCTTGACGTTGATCAAAATCATGTTCGTCTGCTTCGGAAATGTCTGCCGCTCGCCAATGGCGGAGTTCGTCATGAAACATCTGGTGCGTCAAGCGGGGCTCGAGGGCAAGGTTATAATCGAGTCGTCGGGAACCGATCCGACTATCGAACGTTCGATTACATCGTCGGCATGGATCCGATGTGCTCAAGGGTTGCAACGGGCTGCTCGAGGTGATTCGGCGTGAAGTTTAAAGATTTCCTGTCGGCACTCAAGATTGAGGTCAAGCACGTTTATCTGCTGGCGGGCGCCGAGAATTATTACATCGATCGGGCGCGAGAGGCGATCCTGTCTCGACTGTTCAAATCGAAATCCGCGCGGAACGAGGGACTGACGACGCTCGACTGCGACAACAAGATCGACTTGTCGGAGATCATCAACGCCGTCGACACCGCGCCGCTCTTCTCCGATGTCAACGTGGTGCTGGTGAAGAATGCGACGCTGTTCAAGGGCAAGGCGGTCGACGAGGAGAAGTCGAGCGACAAACAGATCGAGCGGCTGATCGACGTGCTCAAAAACATGCTCGATACCAATTATGTGATCTTCACGACGAACGACGCGCCCGACAAGCGCAAGAAACTCTACAAGACGATCGAGAAGTTGGGGACGGTGCTCGATGCGGAACCGTTGAGATCGTATCAGCTTGAGGAGTGGCTCACCGATAAATTGCGGTCGCTCAACATGACCATGGACGCCGACGCTCGACGGTACTTCAATGAGACGGCGGCGTTGATGCCCGAGGTATCGTTGGGGCTGCTCGACAATGAGCTCGACAAGGTATCGCTCTACGTTCGGAGCAATCGGATCACGCGGGCGGAATTGGAACGGGTGTTGGCGTCTCTGCCGGAGATATCGAACTTTGCATTGATCGACGCGATCAGCGACAAGAATTTCGGCAAGGCGATGAGGCTGTTCTCGATGCAGAACGACGACGTCAAGAATCTGATGATCACGATGGCGCTGTTGGTGCGGCAGGTGCGAATGCTGTTGCGAGCGAAGATATTGATGGAGCGCGGCGTGAAGGGCAAGGCGTTGGGGGAACCGTTGGGACTCAACCCGTTCATCGCACAGAAGACGGGCGATGCGTCGAAGAAATTTTCGCGTGAGGCGCTCGAAACGGCGATGATCGATCTGGCTGAAGCGGATTACGGATTGAAGACGGGACGAGCGGGCGCCGAACTGATCGAGCGGGCGATGATGCGTCTGCTGTTGAGTTGATCGACAGTCATTTGAGCAAAAAAAATGAGCCGGCGTGCTCTCGAGTGAGAGGCGTCGGCTTTTGAATTTGGAGAAAATAACCTTAGCGGACGAAAACGACCGCAGTGTTGTCGAGGAAGCGCGCACCCTGATTGGCGATCAAAATGCTGTCGGCATCGGAGATCGTCACGACGGGATAAGCGTTATGATTCTCGACGCTGACCGCCATCACGACCAAGGGATTGCTGCCCGCGCGCGAGTGATTGTTGATGTCGCGAGTGTAATCCGCCATGCCGTACGCGATGACCTTGTCATAATCGAGATTCTTGTAGCCGTAGATGGGCTGACCTTTGTCGTTGCGAATGACGGGCGACATCACGGGGCTCAAGCCGAGACCGCTGCAGTTGACGATGAGACCTGTGTACTGCGGAGCAATCGCGCCCGCAACAACCGTTCCGTCGGCTTCTTCGGGAACATCAGCCTCAACATT
>JAFUXN010000100.1 GCA_017477125.1 Selenomonadaceae bacterium | reverse complement strand
GGGGCGGCTCGCCCTGCTCATGTTCAGCGGCTCAACGATCAAAGGCGGAAAAAAGTTTCGGGGGCGCGACAAAAAGTACGGGCGCCTGCCTCCCTGATGGGGCGGCGCGCCCTTTTCCATGGTCAGCGCTCAACGGTCGAAGGCTGAAAAAATTTTTGGGGGCGCGGCAAAAAGTACGGGCGCCCGCCTCCCGCGCGGGGCGGCTCGCCCTTTTCATGTTCTGCGTTTCAACGGTCGAAGGCTGAGAAGAGTTTTTAGAGGCGCGGTTGAAGAAGGGGCGCCTGCCTCCCTGATGGGGCGGCTCGCCCTGCTCATGTTCAGCGGCTCAACGATCAAAGGCGGAAAAAAGTTTCGGGGGCGCGGCAAAAAGTACGGGCGCCCGCCTCCCAATGGGGCGGCGCGCCCTTTTTCATGGTCAGCGGCTAAACGTTTGAAGGCGAATAAAATTATTAGGTGGTGCGGTTGAAGAAGGGGGCGCCCGCCTCCCTGATGGGGCGGCTCGCCCTTACCCTGTTCAGCGGCTCAACGATCGAAGGTGTAGAAAATTTTTAGGGGCGCGGAGAAAATAAGGGGCGCCCGCCTCTCGAAGGGGGCGGCTCGCCCTGATCATAATCAGCGGCGCAACGGTTGAAGGCGAATAAAATTATTAGGGTGCGGTTGAAGAAGGGGCGACCGCCTCCCGCACGGGGCGGCGCGCCCTTGTCCATGGTTGGCGGCTAAACGGTTGAAGGCGAATAAAATTATTAGGTGGGGCGGTTGAAGAAGGGGGCGCCCGCCTCCCTGATGGGGCGGCTCGCCCTGCACCATGGTCATCGTCTCAACGTTTGAAGGCGGAAAAAATTATTGGAGGCGCGGTTGAAGAAGGGAAGCCCGCCTCCCACGTGGGGCGGCGCACCCTCTTTGATGCAACAACACCATCTGGGCGCCGAATAAATTTCAAGGGTTGAACACAAATAAAAAGCGGTCGCCTCCCTTGGAAAGGCGCCGCTTTTATTTTTTCATACAAACAACTTCAATCCTCGATGGCGGTCTCGAGCGCGATCTTGATCATGTCATTGAAGGAGGTCTGACGCTCCTCGGGAGTGGTCTGCTCGTGCGTCACCAGATGATCGCTGACCGTGAAGATCGCCAACGCTTGAGCTCCGGCGCCCGCGGCGAGCACATACAACGCAACGGATTCCATTTCGACGGCGAGGATACCGTACTGCACCATCTTCTCATTGAGCGAGCGCTTACCGTCGCCGAACACTCCGTTGGGATCGCTGTAATCGTTATAGAATCGATCGACGCAGACGACGTTGCCGACCTTGACGGGCAGGTTGAACTTCTTGGCGTTGACGACCGCTTTGCTCAACAGATCGTAATCGGCGATCGGAGCGAAGTGGATCGCGCCGCCGAACACCTGTTGAGTGAGCGATGAATCGGTCGACACGCCTTGAGCGATGAGCACGTCGCGCACTTTGACGGCAACGCTCATGCCTCCGCAGGTGCCGACGCGGATCAACTTCTTGCACTTGTAAACGTCGAGCAACTCTTGAACGTAGATCGAGAACGACGGAACCCCCATGCCCGTCGCTTGGATCGAAACAGGCACGCCCTTATAAGTCCCGGTGAAGCCGTAGACGTTACGAATGTCGGTGTACATGCGCGCGCCGTCGAGAAAAGTTTCGGCGATGTATTTGGCGCGGAGAGGATCGCCCGGCAACAGCACTCGATCGGCGATATCTCCAAGGTTGGCAGCGTTATGCGGTGACGGCATTTATCAATGACCTCCTCAATTGTGATTGGAATGCTGACGATCGTTTGAATGATCGGAGCTGTTATGATCGGAATCGTGATCGGGCGGCGGCATCGGATTGCCGTTCTCGTCCTTGGGCGGTTCGGGCGGCTGACCGTTCTGATCGCCCTGCGGACGCTGACCGTTCTGACCTTGCGGCGGCTGACGATCCTTGTCGCTCGATTGACCGTCGCGATCCTTCATGTCGGGCGGAGGGAGCGGATTGCCGTTCTCGTCTTTGGGTGGCTCGGGCGGCTGACCATTCTTATCAGTCGATTGATCATTCTTCATGGGCGGACGGTTTTTATCTTTCGAGTTCTGATCGCTCTTGGTATTGTCGATGGTCTGCTCGACGGTGACGGTCGTCGACTTCTTTGACTTCGCCTCGGCGTTCGAGACGTTGAGCGCGGGAATGACCGCCAACGAGCCGATGAGCAATCCGACCAACAGTTTGCGTTTCATGGTAATGCCTCCTAAAACTTTATGCGGCGATTATACAACGCCATTTTGAAAAAATCATTAGCCGCCAATTATTTTTCGATGAGAAATATACACGCGATAAAGGCTTGTCAACGGCAACATGATAGATTACAATCTCGATCGTGCGTTGGTGCAGACGCTCAGCCGTCGAAGCGCACAGAGGAGGTTTTAATTGATCGGCAATCGACCGCCGATCGTATCGAAAGGTGTTGTTGAAAAATGATTCTTGAGAGGCTCGAGGCATTGCCCGTCGGCTCGTTCCACTACAAATTGCTGGCAGTGACGGGGCTGGGCTGGATGTTCGACTCGATGGACACGGGCTTGATCTCGTTCGTACTGCCGATGCTCACCAAAGAGTGGGGCTTGACGCCGGAGCAGGCGGGTTGGATCGGGTCGGTCGGGTTGATCGGCATGGCGTTGGGCGCGGTGCTGGCAGGGACGATAGCGGATCGATTGGGGCGCAAGCGAGTGTTCGCGGCGACGGTGATCCTCTACAGTGTATCGACGGGAATGTGCGCGCTGGCTTGGAACTATGAATCGCTGTTGGTGTTCAGGTTCCTGGTCGGGTTCGGCTTGGGCGGCGAATTGCCGGTGGCGGCGACGTTGATGAGCGAGTATGCTCCGGCTCAATTGCGCGGACGGTTCATCGTGTTGCTCGAAAGTTTTTGGGGGCTGGGCTGGCTGGTCGCGGCGTGCATCTCGTATTTGATAATCCCGCACTTCGGATGGAAGATCGCGTTTGTGATCGGGACGCTGCCGGCGCTCTACGTATTTTTGATCAGAATGCACATGCCCGAGTCGATCAGATATCTTATCTCGAAGGATCGGATCGACGAAGCGAAGAATATAATCCTTGATCTCGAATGCAAGCTCAACGTTCGGAGCCGCGACTTCGATGAGGAGCTCTCGCCGTTGGAGAAGGGTTCGGAGGAGCAAGCGGCGCCGGCGTTCTCATCGTTGTGGACGCCGAAGTTCAGAGTGCGGACGATCATGTTGTGGCTGGCGTGGTTTGGGATCGTATATTCGTACTACGGGATATTCATGTGGTTGCCGTCGATTGTGTACTCTCAAGGGTTTGAAATAGTCAAGACGTTTGAATATGTATTGGCGATGACGCTGGCTCAACTGCCGGGATATTTTGCGGCGGCGTGGCTGGTTGATCGGATCGGGCGTCGATACACGCTGTCGATCTTCCTGTTGATGTCGGGAGTGTTCAGCTACTTCTTCGGCAATGCGGAGACGGCGACGATGCTGTTGGTGTATGGAGCGGCGATGTCGTTCTTCAACCTTGGAGCGTGGGGCGTGATCTACACCTACACGCCGGAGCAGTATCCGACGGCGATTCGAGCGTTGGGCTCGGGCTGGGCAGCGGGCTTCGGACGGATCGGCGGAATGTTGGCGCCGATGTTGGTAGGCGTGATGTTGGTGCATGGCGTTGGCATGAGCATGATCTTTGCGATGTTTGCGTCGGTATTCGTATTCATCTCGCTGATCGTGTTGGCGTTGGGCGTCGAGAGCAAGAACAAGACGCTCGAGGAGATCGATGCGCCGGTTGCCTCCGCTTGAATTAAAGATGGTTGCCACCGGTTAATCTTTTGGTCAAGCCCCATGGGGGCGAACGGTTGAAAAAACAAAAAAGGCTCCGCGCACAACGGAGCCGATTTTTTTTTGCGATCGATCCGCTCAAAACTCGATCAGATCGTTGAAGTTGAGGTTGCCGATCTCCAAAACCATGGCGCCCCACGTCAGCCCGACGCCGAACCCAGCGAGACAAACCTTGAACGTCTCATTGAGCAGTCGCTTGCCGATGTTGAAGCTGATGTTGAGCGGGACGGTGACGCCGCTGGGATTGCCGAAGTTCGTGACGATGTTCGAAGGCATCTTTTCATAGGGAACATCGAGCTCCTCCGCCAGCTTGTCGACCATGAATTTGTTGGGCTGATGGAACAAATACCAATCGATCTCGTCTTTGCCGATGCCGATCCGATCGAACAGCCCGTTGAGCAGAGGAGGCATTTCGGTCTGAACGAAGTGAAACACCTCGCGCCCCTTCATCACGAGATTGTCGAGGCTCCGACGATTGCCGTCGCGATCCTCATGCATCACCGCCGTCTCCGGCGTCGAAGGCATCTTAAATCCGCCCGCCGGGATCATCAACACTTCATGGCGCGCGCCGTCGAATTTGATCTCACCTTGAATCAAACTTCCATCGTCGGCGTTCTCGACGATCGTAATGGCGATCGCGTCGCCGGCGAGAGGATAGCTGTTTCGATCCTCTTTGGAGATTTTTCGGCTCAATATGTCGGCGTTGATGAGCACGACCTTCTTCATGTCGTCCTGCGCGAGCAGAGAGAAGGCTTCCATCAGCCCGACGATATACCCGGCGCAACCTTGATTGATGTCGAGACAGAACACATCTTGCGACAGTCCGAGACGCCCTTGAATGACGCAACTCGTGGGCGGCAGGAAGTAATCGGGCGACTCGGTAACGAGCACGAGCGCGCTGATATCGTCCTTGCTCAACAGCCCGTTGTCGAACAGATATTTCATGCCGAAGACTGCCATATCGGACACGGTCACGCCGTCCTCGACCAGGTGATGACGGTCGTAGCCCATCACGAGCTTGAGCCGCTTGGTGCGCGACTTGTCGGCGTTATAATTCTCCATCTCCTCATCGAACGTCTTGAAGTTTTTGGGCACGACGGAGAGCACGCCGGTGATCTTCTTGTTCCTGTAAGCGAATCTCATGCGATGGCGGCTCCGTACTTCTTCAACAACGCGGCGATGGCGTTGAGGTTACAAAAATTCTCGGGCACGATTTCGGTTCCCTTGATCTTGATGCCGAACTGCTTCTCGAGCGCGGCGACGAGCGTGACGATGTCAAACGAATCGATGAAGCCGTCGTTGATGAAGTCGTCGCTCGCGGTGAAATCGAACTCGGGACGAATGCCCTTCAATATGTCGATGATCTTATCCAATCTGATTATCCTCCTCATGAGCTTACCGCAGTTTCTTGAATCGAGCGCCGTGCATGTAATCAGCCGACAGCTCGATCTTCTGCGGCACCTTATAATTTTCGAGCTTGCCCTTGCAGAATTTCCTCAACCGCTTCTTGAAATCCGCCAAGCTCTCGTCGGTCGACAGCTTTACCCGCGCCTTGACGATCTGCCCCGTCAACGAGTTGCGCTCGCCGGACACCGCGACCTCCTCCACGCCCTCCATTTGTTGGATCACGCTTTCGACCTCCGCAGGAAATACTTTCTGTCCGCCCACGTTGATCATTTCCGAGCGCCGTCCGAGGATTTTCATGTACTCGCCATCGACCAAAACCGCGTCGCCCGTCTTGAACCAACCGTCGTCGGTGAACGGGCTCGGCGCGTTGAGATATCCCAGCATCGCCGACTTCGCTTTGATCTCCAACAGCCCGTCGACCACGCGCGTTTGAAAATCCTCGCCGCCTATCTTCACCCACAACGAATCCGACGACACCGAATGCGCTCTTACCACTCCAAGCTCCGACAGTCCGTACTTCTGTCGAATCTTTACTTGTGGCAGCAGTTCATGAATTTTTTTCAATGTGCTTTCGGGCATCGGCTCCGTCCCGTAGGTGATCACCTTCAAACTGTTGAGATCATATTTTGTGTACGTCTCGCCCGCCAACATCAGATTGATGAACGTCGGCGACGTCGGCAAAATATCAACCGAGTACTTCTCTATCGCTCGACAGACATCTTCGGGATTTCTGGACTCGATCACGACCAAACACATGTTCGACAACACAAACAGCAGTGTATCAATACCGCCAATGTGATCGAACAGCAGGAAAGCGATCATTCTTGCGGGCGGACGCTCGACCTTGAATTTATTCAGCAACGGCAGAAAGTCATGCACCGCCGCCTTGCTCTCGCCCGTCGAGCCCGACGAAAATATGATAAGCCCCGGGTGCCCCTCGTGCTTCAACCTCATCAGTATTTCGTGATCGGCGGCGATGTTCGTTCTCTCAACAGTGAACTCGTCGCCCTTCACTACGATCGTCGCTTCGACTTGCGCGATCCGTTTAAACTCGTCCTTCTTGTGCGCAACGCTGTCGGTGAGCGGCACCACGATACAGCCGAGCTCGATCAAACTCAACATGAGCGCTGCCGATTGCGGCGAGAAGTCCGCCTCGAGACTTACGACCATCGACCGTTCAAGCCGATCACGCAACGCGCTCAGATCGTTCTCGATGTAATTCAACAGCTCGCCATACGAATAAACCTTGTCGCGCCAGATCATCGCCTCATTGTCGGCGTGACGGCGAAACCGCTCAAGGAAAAAATCAATGTGCATGCTCAAACGCCTCCAAGATAAATGACCTGCCCCGTGACGAAATCACTCTCCGCGCGGAGATAGAAATCAATCACGTTGATAACGTCGTCATAAGTGCCGAACCGACGAACGGCTTGGCGCGCAAGCAGACGATCCATCTTGTCTTGAGGAACGCCGCGGATCAGATCAGTTTGAATGGGCGTGGGACCGACGGCATTGACGGTGATGCCGAAGTCCGCATACTCTCGAGCCAACGTCTCTGTCAAAGAAACGATCGCCGCCTTCGACGCCGCATAGATCGCTTCACCCTCAAGTTTCAGAGGCGTAGCGACCGTCGCGAAGTTGACGATGCGCCCCGTCTTGCGCTTGCGCATGATCTTTGCGGCTTCCCGACAGAACAGGAACGTGCCGAAGGTATTGGTCGAGAAAATTTTTTTGACGGTATCGAGCGGGGTAAGAAGCGAGTGATTCATCGAGGCGATGCCCGCATTGTTGATCAGGCAGTCGAGCTTGCCATGAGTTTTTCTGATCGCGTTGAACATCTCGAGCACCTTGGGTTCGTCGCCGACGTCGAGCTCGAAATGTTGATAATTGTCGTGAGTCCAATCGGGAGCGGAACGACTGCAACCGATGACGACATCGCCGAGCGTGAGAAAATGTTCGGCAAGCGCGCGACCGATGCCCTTACGCGTGCCGGTGATGAGGATTACTCTTGCCATGTCAATCCTCCAACTGCTTCTCGATGTAGGCGGCGAGGGTGCCGACGGTGCGGAAGGGGCTGTTGCGTTGAGACATGGCGCGTTCGCCGGTGAGCGCGAGGTGCTTGCCGTATTCATCGTTGATCGCCTGCTCGATGTCGAGGATCAAGCCGACGAAGTCAACCGAGTCGAGCACGCCGCCCGCGCCGAAGAGAATGGTGTCGTCGCCCTTGGAGGTGTCGACGGGCGTATCGAGGTTTTCATTGAAACTTTCGATCTGTTCCAGAATGATGGCATTAACGTTTTTCATGATTAACTCCCTCTCGATTAATTTATTACAAACACGCGATTTTCAAAGCCGTCGGGGCGGAAGCCGAAGCGCTGATGAAATCGTTGCATCTTCTCCTCGCGCACATAGAGCACTTGCCGCCGAATTTTGCCGACGAGTTTGAGATACTCATCGCGCAGTCGCAAGCCATGGAACGATGAGCGCTCCTCAGGACGCGTCACCCAGAATATCCAATCGGCAACCGCCGCCCCGCGCTTGAACATGATGACCGACGCGATCCGATCGCCGTTTCGAGCGACGAGCACTTCTTTGTTGGCGATCCGATCGAGCAGTTCATCTCGT
>JAFUXN010000012.1 GCA_017477125.1 Selenomonadaceae bacterium | reverse complement strand
GATCAATAATTTTTCATCTCACATAAGTTTTAGGGTCGACAGTGGAGAACCGAGCGAGCCGCCGAAGGATTAGACGGGGGCTCGTATCTTTCAACCCTCACCCCGTACAGCCATCTTCGATAGGTGAGAAAGCAACAAGTTGGGGCGCCCGCCTCGACGCGGGGCGGCTCGCCCCCTATGGTCGGTGCCGAAATCTGATCAGAAGCTCGTCCATTCCCGGTGGGATCAATAATTTTTCAGCTCACATAAGTTTTAGGGTCGACAGTGGAGAACCGAGCGAGCCGCCGAAAGATTAGGCGGGCGCTCGTATCTTCAACCGCCGTAACCCGCCTCGATAGGTGAAAGCAAAAAGTTGGGGCGCCCGCCTCTGAAGCCGGCGGCTCGCCCTCATTGGTCGGTGCCGAAATCTGATCAGAAGCTCGTCCATTCCCAGTGGGCTCAAAAATTTTTTCAGCTCACATAAGTTTTAGGGTCGGCAGTGGAGAACCGAGCGAGCCGCCGAAGGATTAGGCGGGCGCTCGTATCTTTCAACCGCCGCCCCCCACACACACAACGATCGAGAGGTGAACGCATTGAAAATATTACTGTCGAACGACGACGGCATTAAGGCGAAGGGCATTTGGGCACTCGCCTCCGTCCTGTCGAAGGATCATGAGATCGTCATCGCCGCACCGAGCGCTCAGCAGAGCGGCATGTCTCACGCCCTCTCGATCCATCAACAGATCGAGTTCAAAGCCGTCAGCGTAGAACGCATCATCGAGCTCGCTCAAGCGCACGACCTTAAACTCAAAAATTCCGTCGAGGCATGGGAGATCGGCGGCACGCCCACCGATTGCGTCAAAATTTATCTCGAGGCGATGAACAATTCTTCAAAGCCCGACGTGGTCATCAGCGGCATCAACCACGGCGCCAATCTCGCCACCGACGTCACCTATTCCGGCACGGTCGGCGCGGCTCTCGAGGGGCATCTGCATGAGATTTCGTCGCTTGCCGTCTCACTCGACATCGATTCGACGATCTCATTCGAGGCGGCGGCGTTGGCGACCGCTCAATTCCTCAACGAGGCTTGGAGGCGCGAAGGCAATTTCTTCTACAACGTGAACTTCCCCAAGGCATTCAGAGACGGGAGCGCCGAATTTATTTGGACGCGGCTCGGCAAGCGCGATTACATCAACGCCTTCAAGCTCATGAACGAGGAGGACAAAACTTATTATCGGATCGGCGGGCAGGTCTACGACATCGATCGCAGCGAGGGCACCGACATTTATGCGGTCGAATGCGGTTATGTTTCGGTCACGCCGTTGCACGCCGACATGACCAATTACAAAAAACTCGTTTGATCCGCGCGGAGGAATGAAAATGAATGTGACAATCCGTCGGGCGACCGTCGACGATCTGATCGAAGTGGCGGAGATCGAGGCTGAATCATTTCCAAGCTCCGAAGCCGATTCGCTCGAGATGATTTCGTTCCGATTGAGAGTTGAGCCCGAAATGTTTTTGGTTGCCGAGCTCGATGATCGGCTCGTCGGTTTCATCAACGCGTTGCCGACCAACGTCGAGCGTCTCACCAATGAATTTTACACCGCCGCGCCCGCCGTCGATCAAAATGCCGTCGGCGTTGCTGCCATGAGTTTGGACGTTCGTTCGAATTATCGTCGACGAGGGATCGCCGCTCAATTGATGAACGCTTTGATCGATCGTGCGCGGCTCGAGCACAAACTCTTCGTCTCCCTCGTTTGCAAGGACGAAAAAATTCCTTACTATCAACGGTTCGGCTTCAATGATGTCGGCGTTTCGAACGTGACACTGGGCGGTGCGCGTTGGCACGACATGATCATGAAATTCTAGATTGGAGTTAGCATCGATGAGAAGATTTTTCTTGTTGCTCCTCGTAATTGTGACGACCATGATGCTCGTCGGTTGCGGCTCGACCAGAGAATTGAGGTTCGGCACGGGCGGCACCGGCGGAATGTATTACGCTTACGGCAGTGTGCTCGCCGACCACGTCAAACAATCGTCCGACGGCTACTTGCTCGATGTGAAGGCGACCGCAGGTTCTGCCGCCAACATTCGTCTGATCCGCGACGGCTTTCTCGACTTCGGCATCGTTCAGAGTGATATCCTCGCCACCGCTCCCGATCAAAATGCGATGTTCAACACCGAGGGCGTGGCGATCGTCGGAGTGATTTATAATGAGCCGTGTCAGATCGTCGTCCGCGCGGATTCCAATATAAAATCGATCGTCGAGCTGGCGGGCAAACGCGTATCGGTCGGCGAAGAGGAGTCGGGCGCGCTCAAGAATGCCACCGAAATTTTGTTGGCGCATGGTCTCACGCTCGGCATGGTTCGCCCTCTGCATTACTCGTTCATCGATGCTGCCGCTGCCCTCGAGCGCAATGAGGTCGATGCGGTGTTCATCACGGCGGGCGTGCCGACCAAAGCCATTGCCGAGCTCGCCGACAAGGTTGACGTTCGATTTCTCGCCGTCGAGCCCGACATCATCAACAATATGATGCAAGTCTATCGCGGTTACACCCGTTGCGCGATTCCCGCCAACACTTATAAGGAGCAGACGACCGACATCAACACGATCGGGGCGCGCGCGGTGCTGATAACGGGAACGGACGTTGCTGACAGGGACGTCGAGTTCATGACGAAGTTGATCTTCGACGGCGGCTTGGATATGAACGATGCGGTCAAGGGCATCGACGGCGGTTTTCATGCGGGCGCGGCGAATTTCTACAAGGCGCATGGCATTACGGTCGAAGAATATAAAGGCGGCTCCGCTCAAACGGTGATCGCGGGACAAGATTGACGGGAGGCTCTCGATGCTGACACTGAAATTCGATATGTACCAGACGATCGCGATTGCGGTCGTGATGTTGTTCGTCGGCGTCCTGCTCAAGCGCCGCATCAAATTCCTCGAGACGTTTTGCATTCCGTCGCCGGTCGTGGGCGGGCTGCTGTTCGCGATCGTCTCGTGTATCCTCTACACTTCGAACGTGATCGAGTTTGCCTTCGATGAGACGCTCAAAACGGTTTGCATGGTGGCGTTCTTCACCTCGGTCGGTTTCCAAGCCAATCTCAAAATCCTCAAGAGCGGCGGCAAGAGTTTGGCGCTGTTCCTGATGTGCGTGGTGGCATTGATCATCATTCAAAACGTATTGGCGATCGGATTGGCGCAGGTGATGAACGTCAGCGCGTTCGTCGGATTGTGTACGGGCTCGATCTCGATGGTCGGAGGGCATGGCACGTCGGGAGCGTTCGGTCCGGTGCTCGAGGATTTGGGCTTGGACGGAGCTACGACTCTCTGCACGGCGGCGGCGACATTCGGATTGGTGACGGGCTCGTTGATGGGCGGACCTCTCGGACGGCGATTGATCTTGGGGAACGATCTGTTGAAGACGGCGATCGATGCGGACGACACTCCGTTGATCGAGGAGGAGAAGAAGCACCGTCGCTCGGTGTCGATGTACGCGCCTGCGAGTTATCAGCTCGTGATCGCGATGGGGCTCGGGACGGTGGTATCGCATATTTTATCGCAAACGGGCATGACGTTCCCGATTTACATCGGCGCGATGATCGTTGCGGCGTGCATGAGGAACTACAGCGAGTTCACGGGCGCGTTTCGAGTGCACATGGGCGAGATCAATGACATCGGAGGCATCTGCCTGTCGCTGTTCCTGGGCATCGCGATGATCACGTTGAAGCTCTGGCAGTTGGCGGAACTGGCGTTGCCGCTGGTAGTGCTGTTGGTCGGGCAGACGGTGTTGATGTTCCTGTTCGCATATTTCATCGTGTACAACGTGCTGGGACGAGATTACGACGCGGCGATCTTGGCGGCGGGGACGTGCGGGTTTGGCATGGGCGCGACGCCGAACGCGATGGCGAACATGCAAGTGCTGACGAATAAATTTGTGCCGTCGGTGAAGGCATACATCTTGGTGCCGATAGTCGGGAGCATGTTTGCGGATTTCATCAACAGCTTGACGATAACGTTGTTCATCAATTTCGTGTGAGGGGTGGCAGGCATGTCGGCAACGATGACGAACAAGCAATACAATGAGCGGCTTGAGTCGATAGCGCGGGCGATCGAGGAGCAGGCGTCGAGCGTGGAGGACGCGGCAGCGATCGTTCGAGAGGCGAAGGTTGAGGCGTCAGAGGGCGGCATTTTCGATCAACTGCTGGACTTTGCCGCCGACGAACTCGCCGTGCCCGAAGTTCATGTCAAGAAACACAAATAAAATTTGCAGGGAGTGATCCAAATGTTTGTAGCAGAGAGAATGACCAAGCACCCAATCAGCGTCGCATCGGACGCCACCATCGCCGACGCCGCGCGCCTCATGAAGAAGAATCACTTCCATCGAATGCTTGTGGTCGACAACGGCAAGCTGGTCGGCTACTTCAGTGATCGAGATGTGATGCGCGTGTCGCCGTCGCCCGCCACCACGCTTTCGCGTTTCGAAATTCGGGAGCTGCTCAACAAATTGACGGTCAAGGAGATCATGCACAAGAAGGTGATCACCGTTCGAGAGACGGCAACGATCGAAGAGGCGGCGCTGATCATGTATAACAATAAGGTCGGCGGGTTGCCGGTGGTGAGCGACGTTGGGGCGGTGGTCGGCATCATCACCGCGACGGATATTTTGAAGACGTTCGTGAGCCTGATGGGATTGCCTTCGGGGCGCACGAGGTTCACGCTCGAGATCGAGAACAAGGTCGGGACGATTGCAGAGATCAGTAAGCTGGTCGCCGATAGCGGGATCAACATTGACAGCATGATCACGTGTCGCAAGCCTGAAGGCGACGATTATGATCTGGTGTTTCGTATCGACGCGGTGGGCGACGACGTGGAGGAGATCAAAAACAAACTCGAGAGCGCGGGCTATAAAGTGATCCACACGGTCAGCATCGGCAACAAGGAGTGACGGATAGAAGAAAGGGCGTCGCCGCTATCGAAGTGAGCGGACGCCGCCTTCCCCTCTGTCGACGATAAAAATTTTATTCCCGTTCAAGGCGTAGAAAAAAAAGCGTCGCCGCCATATCGCGGGGCGGACGACGCTATACTTTCGAGCGGATCGAGTAGCCGTTGACCACAAAAATTTTTTCCTCCGTCCTTCATTCGTCGCCCATTCAACCGTTGCGGCTGACGTCCTTCGCTCATATGAGCCGATGCCTGCAAGAAGGGAGCGAGCCGCCACGCGAGTTGGCGGGCGCTCCTTCCTTTCGCCGTCGCCCACAAACTTTTTTTCGCCGTCCTTCAACCATCGTCCCTTCAACCGTTGAGGCTTACGTCCTTCGATCATATGAGCCGATGCCTGCGGGAAGGGAGCGAGCCTCCACGTGAGTAGGCGGGCGCTCCTTCCTTTCGCAGTCGCCCACAAAAATTTTTCCGCCGTCCGTCAAACGTC
>JAFUXN010000099.1 GCA_017477125.1 Selenomonadaceae bacterium | reverse complement strand
TTCCTGCCACAAACTTTTATTGGGCGCCTACAAAATGATCCGAGCGAGCCGCCACGTGAGTAGGCGGGCGCTCGTACTTTTCATCGCCACCCCAACCGTTGAGCTTCGAATCAAGATTTAGCGCCGACCGTGGGCACTGGGGCGAGCCGCCGGCATCGGAGGCGGTCGCCCCTCCCTTTAAACGTCGCCCACAACATTTTCCTGCCACAAACTTCTTTCGAGCGCCTACAAAATGATCCGAGCGAGCCGCCCCATGAGCTGGCGGGCGCTCGTACTTTTCGTCGCCACCCCGACCGTACTCAACTGCTTGGTGTTGGGGCTGCTGCCGCCGCTGCTTCTGCCGCTGCCGCCGCCTCCGCCTTCCGACGTTGCTCCTTCTCACCCTGTCGCCCGATGTTCGCCAGCATTCCCACCGCCGCCATCGTCACGATCAGCGACGTTCCTCCGTAGCTGATGAACGGCAACGGCACTCCTATGACCGGCAACATTCCGCCGACCATCAACAGATTCGCTATCGCCTGCCCCACCACCAGCAACATGATCCCCATCGCCAGCACCTGTCCGTAAATGTCTATCGCCTTGTTCGCTATCCGCGCCGAGTACACTGCCATCGCCGCGAACAGCAGGAACACGAACAGCGCTCCCAAAAATCCGTTCTCTTGACAGAAGATCGCAAACGCAAAATCCGTGTGAGCCTCCGGCAGGTAATCATACTTGCTCAAGCCCACGCCGAGCCCCATGCCCGTCAATTCCCCCGAGCCGATTGCCGACAACGATTGTACGATCTGATATCCGTAGTTCTGCGCGTCCGACCACGGGTCGAGCATGATCTTCAACCGCTCGATCCGATACGGCTCCCTCAACACCGCTATGATCGCCGCCGCCGCTATCGTCCCGATTATCGTCAGCAGCCGCCAACGCACCAGCCCCACCACTATCATCATCATCAACGGCACCCCCGCTATAATCGATGCCGTTCCCAGGTCGGGCTCCCGCTCCGTCAATATGAATAACAATCCGATGATACCTATCTGCGGCGTCACCAATTCCACTTCCCGCTTGTAACGTATCTGCATCGCCAAGTACGCCGACATCAACATGATCGATACCAGCTTGGCAAACTCCGCCGGCTGAAATTGCGTGAAGCCCAACGGCAGCCACCGCCTTGCTCCGTTCACCGACGGTCCGATCGCCAATACCAATATCAACGATATCAACGTCAACAGCAGGACGAACGGCATGTATTTCCTCCACGCATGATAATCGACGCGGAAACACACTCCGAATGCCACTGCTCCTATCAACACGTTGATCACATGGCGTTTCAAGAAGAAGTACGGCGTGTTGAAATCCGATTCCGCTATAACGAAGCTCGAGCTGAACACGTTGATCGTCCCGAGGATCAACAGCACGAACATGATCACTATGACTGCCTCGATGTCGTTCGTCCAAAACTTTTGTTGCTCACCGTCGGCGGTGGGCGTTTCTTTTTTGGACGTCAACGGTCGTCTCTTGATCGCCAAGCAATCACCTCCCATCAATCAATCGCGATCAAAGTTTATAGTTAATCGCTCCAAATTGCAACCAAAATCGCCGACGTCAATCCTGAAGCCTTAATGAATTTTTAATGCAAATATAATACTGAGGGGCTTGACAATAAATTTGACCGTCTATATAATGCGCGCAAGATGGTACTCGTTGGTGGACGGTGCCGTCTGTGCCGACGGGCTTTATACGTCGGTTCTCCGCTCGAGCAGGATGGTTCGATCGGAGCGGTTTTGCATGCGGTCGTCAGTGGTGTGGTCGATCGATGCGAACGTTGGCTGATCCCGACGGTTGTGCGAGAGATTGTCGGGCGGCAGGTGCAGGCAGCGCCTCAATCCCTGTGCGGGGAATGCCCTGAGACAGTTCGGGAACTTATGAGTTGAGCTTGCTTGGTGGGCGGCTCGATCGGGACGCGGAGTTTGGTGGACTTGCGTCGCAGCGTTTTAATCCCGGCTGTAACCGACTCAATCGAACGGTGATGATTCGCGTGAGGAGTGGTGTCCTCGCGTCGACGGGACTCTTGCGTGTGTTCCAACCCCGAGCGTGGGGTGGTGTCTGCGCCCGGTAGATTGAGTGATATCGATTTTTCAGCGGCTCGTTGAAACGAAATGACGGGCTGCGGCGCCGAGCGGGGGCGACTCTGCTTGGCAACATGGTCTATCCATATTCTTTCGTTTAGAAAGGAATGACAGTTAGTTGGAAACACTTAACAAGTTTTCATTCGACATCCAGTTGTTCGCCGATGCGACGGCTTCTGTCACTGCCGGTTCTACCACCGGAACTTGGAACATCGGACTCGGTAACGTTAGTGGTACCGTAGACTCCGTTAATACCAGTGCCGGTACGGTGACTGTCAAGGTCAAAGTTGCGAACCTCAAAGGTGCACTGACCAACAGTGCTTTGGGCGGCGATGTTTCGAACGGTGATATCGCGTCTGAAAACGCAAGCTCCGCTACCGGCGAAAGCTCCAGCACGGGCACGAGCTCTGCTACCGGCGAAAGCTCCAGCACGGGCACGAGCTCTGCTACCGGCGAAAGCTCCAGCACGGGCACGAGCTCT
>JAFUXN010000098.1 GCA_017477125.1 Selenomonadaceae bacterium | reverse complement strand
TCGCTCATTGAGCCGATGTCTGCGGGAAGGGAGCAAACCGCCGAAGGATTAGGCGGGCTCTCCTACCTTCCGCCATCGCCCACAAAAATTTTTCCGCCGTCCGTCAACCGTCGCTCATTGAGCTGATGCCTGCAAGAAGGGAGCGAGCCGCCACACGAACTGGCGGGCGCTCCTACCTTTCGCCGTCGCCCTCAATAATTTTTTCCGCCGTCCTTAAATCGTAACCCATTCAACCGTTGAGGCTGACGTCCTTCGCTCATTGAGCCGATGCCTGCGGGAAGGGAGCGAGCCGCCGCGCGAATGGGCGGGCGCTCCATCTTTCACCGTCGCCCACAAAATTTTTTCCTCAGAGCTCATTTCGATGACAATTGGTTGACGTTTGAGGAGAAGGGAGCGAGCCGCCGGCACCGTAGGCGGGCGCTCCATCCTTCCGCTGCCGCCCCCAAAAACTTTTTCCGCCGTCCTTCATTCGTCGCCCCTTCAACCGTTGCG
Organism: Selenomonadaceae bacterium; assembly: GCA_017477125.1. Taxonomy (GTDB): domain Bacteria; phylum Bacillota; class Negativicutes; order Selenomonadales; family Selenomonadaceae; genus Quinella. Next base: position 25,713 of record JAFUXN010000098.1, on the reverse strand, counting down.
GCTGACGTCCTTCGCTCATTGAGCCGATGTCTGCGGGAAGGGAGCAAACCGCCGAAGGATTAGGCGGGCGCTCCTACCTTCCGCCATCGCTCAAAAAAATTTTTTCCGCCGTCCTTCAACCGTCGCCCCTTCAATCTTTGCGGCTGACGTCCTTCGCTCATTGAGTCGATGCCTGCAAGAAGGGAGCGAGCCGCCACGCGAGTAGGCGGGCGCTCCTACTTTCCGCCGTCGCCCACAAACTTTTTTTCATCGAGATCATTTCGAGGCAGGAAAAATTTATTGACGTTCAAGGAGAAGGAGCGAGCCGCCATGCGAACGGGCGGGCGCTCTTACCTTTCGCCGTCGCCCACAAATTTTTTTCCGCCGCCCTTCAACCGTCGCACCCTCCAACCGTTGAAGCTGACGTCCTTCGCTCATATGAGCCGATGCCTGCGGGAAGGGAGCGAGCCGCCGGCATTGGAGGCGGGCGCTCCTTCCTTTCGCCGTCGCCCGCAAAAATTTTTCCGCTGTCCTTCAACCGTCGCCCATTCAACCGTTGCGGCTGACGTCCTTCGCGATGCCTGCGGGAAGGGAGCGAGCCGCCGGCACCGAAGGCGGGCGCTCCCTATTTCTTTCGTTGACTCAAAAATTTTTTTGTAGAGGTATATTGTATGAGATTAATCGTTGGGATCAGCGGCGCGAGCGGCGTGATCATTTCAATCAAATTGCTCGCCAAGCTCAAAGAGCTGGGCGTCGAGACGCATTTGATCATCACGCACGGCGCAGAGCTCACCATCAGACACGAGACCAATTTCGATCTGTTTGCAATCCGACAGCTTGCCGATCGCTCGTACGGAGTTGATGACATCGATGCGTCGATCGCGTCGGGCTCGTTCCCTCACGACGGCATGATCATCGTCCCGTGCTCGATGAAAACTGTCGCGGGCATCGCTGCGGGCTACGCCGAAAATCTTCTGTTGCGCGCCGCCGACATCTGTCTGAAGGAGCATCGCAAGCTGATCATCGTGCCGAGAGAAATCCCGTTGAGCCGAATCCATCTGCGCAATCTCAAGGAGATCGCCGATTACGGAGCGACCATCGTGCCGCCCATGCTCACCTTCTACAACGTGCCCTCGACGATCGATGATCAAGTCAATCACATCGTCGGCAAGATACTCATGCAGTTCGGCTTCCCCGGCATCACCCCCGCCTGGGATCCATCTGCAAAAATGTCCGTCGCGACCGTGGACGCCGATTGAGATGTTGAGTTTGACACCGTTTCACCGATCGAATAAACTCATATCGAGAGGAGTGATGGCGCATGGATTTGACTTCGAAGATCGCGCTCGAGCAGTATTTCGAGCAGGGGCGCGACTACTATAACTGCTTCTTGGTGGTGCGTGGCGGGCAGTTGACCGAGCCGATAGTTGAGGCGTCGTTCCTTGAGGACGTGCCGGCGACGATCAAGGTCGATGACAAGTTCGACATCTACGAGGGCGACGTGCTGATCTATCCGAAGACGCGGCAGTACTGCTACATCGACGACATTCGACACATCGCCGAGAAGGGCTACTACCTTCTGCACTACCATACCAAGCTCCGCAAGGTTGATTGATCGACGGTTCGACGCAATAAAAAGAGCGGCGCCCTTCAACGGGTTGCCGCTTTTTGATTTCGATGATCGATCTTATAAGATGAACTGCGAGAGGTCATGGTTCTTCGCGATGTCCTTGAGCCGCTTGTCAACGTAATCGGCATCGACCACCACATTGGTCTTGCCCTCGGCAGCCATGTCGGGCGCGTCGAATGAGCTCCCCTCGAGCAGTATTTTGAGCAGGGGCGCGACTATTATAATTGCTTCCTGGTGGTGCGCGGCGGGCAGTTGACCGAGCCGATAGTTGAGGCGTCGTTCCTTGAGGACGTGCCTTCGACGATCAAGGTCGATGACAAGTTCGACATCTACGAGGGCGACGTGCTGATCTATCCGAAGACGCGGCAATACTGCTACATCGACGACATTCGACACATCGCCGAGAAGGGCTACTATCTTCTGCACTATCACACCAAAGTTCGCAAGGGTGAATGATCGACGTTTTAATGCAATAAAAATAGCGGCGACCTCCAACGGGTTGCCGCTTTTTGATTTCGACGATCGATTTTATAAAATGAACTGCGAGAGATCATGATTCTTTGCGATGTCCTTGAGCCGCTTGTCAACGTAATCGGCATCGATCTCAACTTTGGTCTTGCCCTCCGCCGCCATGTCGGGCGCATCGAACGAAACTTCTTCGAGCAACTTCTCAAGCAGAGTGTGCAAGCGTCGAGCGCCGATATCCTCCGTCTGCTCGTTGACGTCCGACGCCAGTTGAGCCAGCCGACCGATCGCTTCGGGTTTGAACTCGAGCGTGATCCCTTCCGTCTCGAGCAACGCCTTGTATTGAGTAATCAGCGCGTTCTGCGGCTCCGTCAAAATCCGTTCGAAGTCCTCACGCTTGAGCGAAATGAGCTCGACGCGGATCGGGAATCGACCTTGGAGCTCGGGTATCAGATCGGACGGCTTTGCCATATGGAACGCGCCCGCCGCGATGAACAGTATGTGATCGGTTTTAACGGGACCGTACTTGGTCATGACCGTCGAGCCCTCGACAATCGGAAGGATATCGCGTTGCACGCCCTCGCGCGACACATCGGGACCGCCCGAGCCGCCCTTCACCGCCACCTTATCAATCTCGTCGAGGAAGACGATGCCGCTGTGTTCGGCGAGCTTGACGGCGGTCTCACTCACCTCTTCCATGTCGATGAGCTTCTCCGCCTCCTCCTGCTCGAGTATCTTTCGAGCGGCGGCGACCGTCACCTTACGCTTCTTGAATCGTTTCGGGATCAAGCTGCCGATCATGTCCTGAATGTTATCGCTCATGCCCTCGAGCGACGAGCCGCTGAACATGCCGACCATGGGCTTTGCGGCGTCGGCGACCTCGAGCTCGATAACTTCATCTTCCAACTTGCCCGCCTCGAGACGCTTGCGCACGAACTCTCGACCGGGCTTTTTATCATCAACCGGCTCCGCTTCGGGCTGCTGCTGATCCTCGACGCTCCCGAACAATCTGCCCAACGGACTTTGCGTCTTCTTGGGCTCGGGCACTAACACGTCAAGCAATCTTTCGACCGCCAGCTTCGCCGCCTTCTCCTTGACTTCTTCCGTTCGCTGTTGACGCACCATTCGAACCGAGATATGCGCCAAGTCTCTGATGATCGACTCGACGTCTCGTCCGACGTAGCCGACCTCAGTGAATTTCGTCGCCTCTACCTTGATGAACGGCGCCTTTACCAGTTTCGCCAGCCGTCGAGCGATTTCCGTCTTGCCTACGCCCGTCGACCCGATCATCAATATATTTTTCGGGATCACATCGTCCTGCATGTCCTCCGGCAATTGTCGACTGCGCCAACGATTTCGCAATGCTATCGCCACTGATCGTTTCGCATCCGTCTGCCCGATGATGTGCTTGTCCAGCTCCGTCACTATTTCTTTCGGCGTTTGCTCGTTCACGCCCAGTTCTTTGATCAAATCCAAAAACGTTCTCTCCCCTGCCAAAAAATGGAGCACACCTTCGGCATGCTCCCCTATTATCCATTATCGATTGCCGATTGTCAATCGCATAAACAGAAGGTCAGACTTTGAATTTCTTGACTTGCTGTTGGAGCTCGCCCGCCATACGGGCAAGGTTGGTACTCTCATCGGCGATTTCATGAACGGACGCGGTCTGCTCTTGAGTGGCGGCACTGACAGTTTCAGCCTCTTCAGCGGAAGTTTTACTCGCCTCGCCGATGGTGCGCACGTTTTGAACAATCTTCTCACCGTTGACAGCCATATCGTGCGTTGAAGTTGAAATGGTTTGCATCTGAGCACTGACTTGTTCCACGATGGCGGTAATTTTTCGGAACGCCTCACCCATGGAAATAATATTTTCCGCTCCGACTTTAAAGGACTCGCCGCCGGTTTCCATATCCTTGATTGCTTTGTTGGTATCTTCCTGAGTAATTTTAATCAGATTGGAAATTTGTTGAGCGGCTTCTTTACTGGACTCGGCAAGTTTGCGAACCTCATCGGCGACGACCGCAAAACCTCGTCCCGCTTCGCCCGCTCGCGCCGCCTCGATCGCCGCATTCAACGCCAGCAAGTTGGTTTGTTCGGCGATGCCGCTGATGGTTCCGACGATCTGCCCGATCTGTTTGGAGTTTTCGCCGAGGGTCATGACGGAGTTGGTAGTTTGTTGAGAAGTGCGTTCGATGGTTTTGATCTGCTCGATGGCTTGTTGCAGAGTAACTTCGCCTTCACGAGCGATATCGGACGCCTGGCGACTTTTATCGGCAGCGAGAGCGGCATCGGACGCCATGGATTGAATCGACTCGTTAAGATGTTCGATGGCTTGAGAGGTAACGTTGACGGCGTCGAGTTGTTGGTTGGTACTTTCAGCGACGCGAACGATGGATTGAGCGACCTGAGTGGCGGCTAATGAAGACTGTTCCGTCGTGGCGTTTAACTCTTCGGCGGAGCCTGATAAACTTTCTGCCGAAGAATTGACGGAGTGCATGACCTTGGAAACGTTTTTGCGCATCTCGGTGACGGCATTGGCGAGCAATCCGAGTTCGTCGGAGGAGGTTACCCTTGAAGGTCTTTCGCGAAAATCGCCTTGAGAGAGGAGGCGCATCTCTTCCATCATAACGGCCAGAGGGCTCATAATCTTGTTGACGGTGAACCAAATGCCCGCAGAAATAAGTACAAGCAGAATGACGGAGATGACCGCCATGATCTTGAGCATGTTGGCGACGGGAGCGAACAGTTCATCTTCGTAAGCGACGGTTGCCATACCCCAGCCCGTGGATTTAATTGGAGTGTAGAAGGCAATAAGTTCGTCGCCGTCGGAAGAAACGAAGTGAAACACGCCGTCGGAGCCGCTTAACATTTTTTGACCAAGCTCTTTAAGAGCCGGATCGGTCTCCTCTAAAATGTTCTTCTTCATAATGGCATTTTCATCGGGATGAACAATGTAGACGCCTTCTTTGGAAACAAGAAGACCGTAACCCTGTTCGCCGAGTTTGTAAGACTCAACCTTATCCATGACAGATTGAACGTAGATGGCGGCCAGTATCATGGAAACGGGATTGCCCGAGCCGTCGCGAGCAACGGCAATGGAATTGACAATGATTTTACCGGTAGCTTGCGAGACGACGGGCGAAGACATAAACGAATCCTGCGCCCCGGTCATGGTTTGTTTGTACCAAGCCTTATCGGCATTATGCATCTCTTTGAAGCCGTTGGAGGTCTCACCGTAAAGGACGCCCGACCCGTCAAACGGTCCCCAACTCACGCTGTCGACCACGTCGGGATAACGTTGTTTCATCAGGGCGTAACGGTATTTATTGTTTTGATTGAGCAGCTCGGCATTCACGGTTTTTGCAATGGGATTGGCAGCGGTCTCGGCAGTTTCGAGCATGCGCTTATCAAGCCATTCGCTGACCTCTTCGCCGACCTCAAGCGTGTTGCGCGTACTGGAGCTCAAGATTTGAGTTTCAAATTCGGATTTGACATAGTTGAAGATAACCGTCGCCATCAAAATAAGTCCGACGGCAACGGTGGGGATGACAAGCAATAAGATTTTACTTTTGACAGATTGATTGTCCATCGGAACCTCTCCTCCTGCCCCGATTGTCGATCAATGTTTGAGATCGGAGGGCATCACGCGCGCCTTGAACAGTCGATACGTCCATGCCTGATAGCACAACACGATCGGCACAAACACCACCGCCGCGCCCGTCATGATCGCCAACGTGTGAGGCGTCGACGCCGCGTTGTAGATCGTCAGGCTCCATTCGGGATTCAAGCTCGACACCATCAACCGCGGGAACAACGCCGCAAAGAATTGTACCACCGTCAAAGCGATCGCCGCCGTCGTCAATGCGAACGCTTGCATCGATTGCCCTTTGTACATCGCGCCGATCGCTCCCAAGAACGCCAACGCTCCCGCCGCGAACGGTATGATCGTCAGCCCGCCGGACATGATATCAGTCGAAACGATCGTCATGCCGACCATCAACACATAGAGGATCGCCGCGATCACTCCAAACTTGATCGATGACCTCTTGAGCTCGAGCAGCATTCCCTCATCTCCGAGCTTGAGCATGAGGAACGCCGCACCGTGGAAGATGAACACGAACACAAACGCCAGCCCGCCGATGATCGTGTACGGGCTCAACAGATCGCCGAAGTTCCCGATGTAATGCATGTAAGCGTTGATCTTCAGTCCCTGCAGGAGATTGGTCACCGCCACGCCCCAAAGCAATGCGGGGATCAGACTGCCGAACATGATCGCGCAATCCCAACCGAGCCGCCAGTCTTTTGACGGATACTTGCCGCGCAACTCGAACGCCACGCCTCTGAAGATCAAGCCGAGCAACATCAGGAAGAGCGCCATGTAAAACGTGCTGAACATCGTCGCATAGACGTGAGGGAACGCCGCAAACATCGCGCCGCCCGCCGTGATCATCCACACCTCGTTGCCGTCCCACACCGGACCGATCGAGCGGATCATCATCGACCGATCATATTCCTTCCGACCGATCAACAGCATGCCCACGCCGTAATCAAATCCCTCGAGCACAAAAAACCCCGTGAACAGAACTACGATCAGCACGAACCAAAGTGCGTTGAGATCCATCGCTCAGCCCTCCTTTTCTGTGACGTGCGTCCGTCGAATGAAACTGATCGCCGCAAACAACGCCAGCATCGCCAGCAACAGATAGACGACGGTGAATCCGATCATCGACAGCCAAACTTCCCCCGCCGTCAAGTTGGGCGATACCGCTTGGGCAGTCTTTTGCAATCCGACGACGATCCATGGTTGGCGTCCCGCCTCGACGATGTACCAGCCGACGGAGTTTGCGATGAAAGGCAACGGCGCCAGGAACGGCAACAGCCTCAACCAACATTTGTGATTCATGATCTTGGTGAAGTTGACGAGCATAAAGGTCAGGAAGGCGACCAGCATCATCAGCCCGCCCACGCCGATCATCGTGCGGAAGCTCCAAAACATGCCCTTGACGTCGGGAATGTAATTGCCGCTGCCGTATTTTTTGACCGCCTCCGCCTGCAGGTCGTTGATGCCCCGAACCTCGCCGCTGAAACTGTTGTGCACCATGATCGTGAACATATAGGGCACGGTGATTTCAAAATCGTTCTTGCGATCCGCGCGGTTGATGTCGGCGACGACCGCAAAGGGCGCCGGGTCTTCGGTATGCCACAACGCTTCGAACGACGCCAGTTTCATGGGATTGAGATCGTTGAGCCGTTGAGCATGGAAATGTCCGCTGCCGAGCACGCCGAGCAATCCGATCATCGTGTAGACCGTCGCCAACTTCATGACGGAGATGAATGACTCTCTCGACTGCTCATCGTTGAGAATCTTCCAAGCACAGACGGCGATGGCGATGAATCCGCCCGTCGATAATCCCGCAAACAACGCGTGAGCATACTCGCCGCACACATACGGATTGGTGACGAGCTCAATGAAGTCGCTCATCACCGCGCGCCCGCCTTCGATCGAATAGCCGACGGGGTGTTGCATGAAGGAGTTGGCGACGAGAATCCAGAACGCGGAGAGATTGGAGCCGAACGCGACGAGCCAAATGCATGCACAATGTTTGGCTTCGCTCAACTTATCCCAACCGAAAATCCAAATGCCGAGGAAAGTCGACTCGAGGAAGAAAGCGGTGAGCGCCTCGAGAGCGAGCGGCGCGCCGAAGATATCTCCCATGAATCGAGCGTACTCGGACCAGTTCATGCCGAAATGAAATTCCTGAACGATACCCGTGACCACGCCCATCGTGAAATTGATCAAGAAGAGCGTGCCGAAGAACTTGACGAGCTTCTTGAGCTTGATGCGTCCCTCGTAACTGCCGCAATTGACGTACCACGTTTCGAGCAGCGCGGTGAAGATCGACAGTCCGAGAGTGACCGGCACGAACAGGAAATGATAGACGGTCGTGATCGCGAACTGCCATCGCGAGAGCAGTAATGCTTCCATAAAACTCCCTTCCTTCGTTGAGAAAATAAATGAGTCCGTCGGCGACATTATAAATCAAACTTATGTCGATGACAAATTTTTTTGCGCGCTCGGCTCGGCTCGCTCGACGGTCGTTTCGTTATCGCTCAACGTAATTTGCGATTGACAATCCCCCATGGATTATCTACAATGCACTTCAATCATAAAAGATTTCGTGTCGAGAAGAGGAGCATCACGCCGATGGACAGTGCAGATGATAAAGAAATCAAAACGAGCTCGGGCTTGAAGCCGTACCTCTCGCCGTTCAACGTTTGGGCGCTATCGTTCGGTTGCGCGGTCGGGTGGGGCGCCTTCGCCATGCCCGGCAATACTTTCTTGCCCATCGCAGGACCGATCGGAACCGCAATCGGCATGTCGATCGGCGGACTCATCATGCTCGTCATCGGCTTCAACTACCATTACATGATGAACCGCTTCCCCGACGCCGGAGGTACCTACTCATATTCAAAACGCATCTTCGGCTACGACCACGGCTTTATAAGCGCGTGGTTTTTGATTCTCGTCTATATCGCCATCACTTGGGCGAACGCCACTGCTCTTGCGCTCATCGCCCAAAAACTCTTCGGCAATATATTTCAGTTCGGATTTCATTACTCGATCGCCGGCTTCGACGTCTATTTCGGTGAAGCACTGCTCTCATTGACCGCAATCATGTTGTTCGGCTTGGTCTGCATGCGCGGAGGCAAGGTCGCCGCTCGAGTGCAGACGATCTCCGCCGTGATCCTCTTGGTCGGAGTGCTCATCGCTTTCGGCGCCGTCCTCGATAAGCACGGTCTCGCCATCTTCGACGTCCAACCGCAATTCGTCCCGGGCATCACCTCAACGTCCGCAATCATTTCAATCATCGTGCTCGTGCCGTGGGCGTTCGCCGGCTTCGAATCGATCTCCCAATCGACCGAAGGCTTTAATTTCTCGACCAAGAAGGCGTTCCCGATCCTTTGTTGTTCCGTCGTGACCACCGCCATCGCTTATATCTGCCTCGTCTTCGTGGCTATCGCCGCCGTCCCGAAAATCTACGGCGATTGGTTTCAATACATTCGCGACCTCGATAATCTCACCGGTCCCGCGGCGCTACCTACCTTCTTCGGCGTCGACATGTTGATGGGCAATGCCGGCTTCGTCATGTTGACCGTGGCGGTGTGTACTGCAGTCATCACCGGACTCGTCGGGAATTACATCGCCGCCAGCCGATTGATCTACGCGATCGCTCGCGACGAGCTCCTCCCTCCGTGGTTCGGACGCCTCAACAAATTCAAGACGCCTCAAAATGCCATACTGTTCATCATGCTCCTGTCGATCCCGATCCCGTTCCTCGGACGCACCGCCATCAGTTGGATCATCGACGTCAATACGATCGGCGTAACGATCGATTACGCTTATACATCAGCCGTCGCGTTCGTGCTCGCAAGGAAGAACGCCGACCTTCGCGCGCAGATCACCGGCGGTCTCGGCGTCATTTCCTCCGTCATGTTCTTCTGCTACTTCATGATCCCCAACTTTTGGTCGGTGGCGGCGATGTCGACCGAATCTTATCTGATACTGATCGGTTGGAGCATTCTCGGTTTCGTCTGCTTCCGATACGTGTTCAAGCGCGATCATCAACGACGGCTCGGCAAATCGACCGTGGCTTGGATGGCGTTGCTGTTTTTGATCTTCTTCACGTCGACGATGTGGTTGAGACAAGCCACGCATGACGACATCGCCTCGGTGCTGATCAGCCTCAACGATTATTATGCCGACGAGTTCAAGGAGCATGGCATCGTCCCCAATGCCGTCGAGCGCGCCGATTCCGCTTACTACCTCCAAACGCAAATGGATTTTGTCGGCAGTGCGCTCACCAGAAACAATTTGATCCAAATAACTTTGATCATCGTGGCGCTGTTCATCATGTTCAACATCTACAATCTGATGATGAAACGCGAACGTCTGATGGAGGTGCAGAAGGTCGAGGCGGAGCAGAGCAGTCGCGCGAAGTCGACATTCTTATCGAACATGAGCCACGACATACGCACGCCGATGAACGCCATTATCAGTTACACCAATTTGATTCGGAAGGAAAAAAATCTGCCGCCCAAAACCGTTGAATATCTCGAGAAGATCGAGGCGTCGAACCAACATCTTTTGGCGCTGATCAATGATATACTCGACATGAGCAGGATCGAGAGCGGCAAGATGGAGCTCGACCCCGACAAGTACGATATCATTCAGGCGATGCGCGAGGTCAGAGATTTGTTCTCGACGCAGATGATCACCAAGAGCATCACGTACACGGTCACCGCCGAAAATGTCAAGAACGCGGTGGTGATGTTCGACAAGCCGCGCTTGAATCGAGTGCTGTTGAATTTGATCAGCAACGCTTACAAGTTCACGCCCGAGGGCGGCAAGGTATCGGTTACGTTGAAGCAGATGAGCGCCGAGGACGAGCATGCTCAATTCGAATTGCGAGTGAAGGACACGGGCATGGGCATGAGCCCCGAATTTGCGGCGACGGTGTTCGAAGCGTACTCGAGAGATCGCTCGGTGAACAACATTCAAGGCACGGGCTTGGGCATGGCGATCACCAAGAGCATCGTCGAGATGATGGGCGGGACGATCCGCGTCGAGAGCGAGAAGGGCAAGGGCACGGAATTTATAGTGAGCCTGTCGTTCCCGATCGTCGACGAGCCTGCGGTTGAGGAGTCGGGCGACGAGACGGAAGCCGCCAAGCCCGAGCTGTCGTTTGAAAACATGAAGTTGCTGTTGGTCGAAGATAATCTGGTCAACAGAGAGATCGCGTCGCTGGTGCTGTCCGAGTACGGTTTCGAGCTCGACACGGCGGAGAACGGCAAGGAGGCGGTCGAGAAGGTAGAGGCGTCGACGCCCGGGGAGTTTGCGGCGGTGCTGATGGACATACAAATGCCGGTGATGAACGGTTACGAGGCGACGAAAGCGATCCGCGCGTTGAGCAATCCCGAGCTGGCGAACATACCGATCATCGCAATGACGGCGAACGCATTTAAAGAGGACATCAAGGCGGCGAAGGACGCGGGCATGAACAGTCACATTGCAAAGCCGCTCGACGTGCCGCAGATGATAGCGACGTTGACCGAAGTACTGAAATGATTTGGAGGATTGAATACTGATGTCAGGTAAAAAGAAGAACACTTTGATCACGATAATATTTTTGTTCGGCTTGGTGGGCGCGGCGATGTACATAATGGGCTTTGGTAATCGACCGACGCAGTTGCACATCGACGAGGCGATGAAAATGATCGAGACTACGCCGAACGCGATCTTGTTGGACGTGCGCGAGCAGGAGGAGTATGACAAGAAGCATTTGAAGGGCGCGATCCTCTTGCCGCTCAACGATCTCAAGACCGCCGATCTCTCGACGATACTGCCCGATAAGGATCAACCGATCTTCGTGTACTGTTGGGCGGGTCGTCGAGCGGAGTATGCGGCGAACGATCTCGCGAAGCTCGGCTATACCAAAGTCTATGAGATCGGCGGGTTGCTCGATTGGCATGGTCCGACGGAGGGAACCGAAGAGGAGTGATGATCAATTGGAACGCAAACTTTATCCGTTGCGTCCGATGCAGAGATGGTTGATCGACACGCATTTTGAAAAGGCGAAGTCGACGATGATGAACATAGCTTTTTGCTTTCGTCTTGATCCGTTGATTGATGTAGAGCGATTGGCGAAGGCGATCAATGACACGCTCGAGCATCACGACATATTCAAATGCCGATTGGCGATTGATCTTGAGACGGGCGACATTTGTCAGCGTTTCGACGGAGCGATCTCTCCGACGGTTTTCGAGCGCATGAACGCCGAGCAATTCGAGCTTCGCAAAGAACAATTGCGCGCGCCTTACAATCTGATCGGCACTCCGCTCTATCGCATTCATATTCTCGAAGTCGACGATCAAAATTATCTGTACGTGGATTTTTATCACGCGATGATGGACGGCGTTTCGGTTTCATTTTTATTTCTGCATGAACTCGCCATGAGATACAGGGGTGGGTTGAGAACATTTCAAAATCCCGCACCGAGTTATGCCGAGCGGATCATTGCCGAGCAAAACATTTCGGACGCCGAGCTCGAGACAAGCAGAAATTACTGGCGTCGAATGCTCGACGGCTTTGACGAGGACAAACATCTGCCGCCCGCCGACATTCATTCGCGCGAGGCGTGGGCGCAAAACACAATCGATATCGACATGCAAAACGTCACGACCGATTATTTCAAGTCCGCCGTCATTAAGGAAAATACGTTTTTCATTGCGGCGACGATGCTCTCGGTTGCGAAACTCACCGGCTCCGACGATGCGATAATAAGTTGGGTGCACAACGGCAGGATCAATCGGCGCGATATGAAATTGTTCGGCTTGATGATCGAGCAGTTGCCGATTAAATTTGATTTCAAGCGAGACATCACTGTGTCGGAATATCTTGCCGCGCTTGACGCCGAACTTGCAACCGGTTTGACGCACATGCCCGGGCTCGACGTGATTTACTCCGAAGGGCTCGAAGATTATTGCGTGAGTTTCATCATGCAAGGCAAAATCAATAAAACGACTTACATTATCGACGATAAACCTGTCGAAGTCGTCGATGTGCCGCAAAACGATTATTCGGCGGTCGAAAACGCAATCGACGTCGAGATGAATGTCAACGACGACGGCTCTTACACACTGGTTTTGGATTACGACGCGAGCCGGTATTCCGAACGCGCGATGAAGAATTTCGCGGCGACATTCGACGAGATCATTCTCGCGCTCAAAGACGGCGGGCGCATGCTCTCGACGATTTTGCATGGGGAGGGGTCGCAATCATGATCGATTTTCAAGACTTCGGCATTGAAGATGTCGATCGGAATTTGGGATATTTCCGTCGTTGCAGGCAAATGCCATCGCAAGGCTCGCCGACAATTGCGTTGGGTTACAAAGAGATATTAAAAATTCGACGCGGTTATGCGGCGGAGCTTTGCTGGCATAAAATGCTCATCGACGGCGAGGACTATTGGAGCGCGCCGAGTGGCGATTGGGATACGATTGATTGGCGGGACGTTTTCAAAAAGCATGTACCGGCGGGGACGGTTTTTAATTTCATTCCGGAATATCTCGTCAACATTTGGCTGCGCGAGCTCGGCGATGCGATTGAAGTTGAAGAGTATCGCGATAACTGGGATTACATTTTGAGCAACGAGCGCATGTCGAAATTGGAAGGCGGCAAGCTGAAGAAATTGCGTATCGCTCGAAACGGCTTCGAGAAGAATTACGATTATCGCGTTGAGGAGATTACGCCCGAGATTTTTGACGAGCTTCGGCAATTTCAATCGGACGCGGAGGAAAATCTTCAGGCGCGCGTCGAGCACGTTGTCGAGGCGAATGAAGACAACTCGATCTTTCATTACGCGCTGGCGCATTGGAATGAGCTGAGAAATCTGTTCGGCTTTGCGGTGCGCGTAGACGGTCGGATCGCCGCTTATTCCGTTGACGAGCAGATAACCGACACGTATTCAATCGGGCTGTTTGCAAAGACGGATTACGGCATCAGAGGCTTGAATCAATTTGTGTATTGGTACGACGCGGAAATGCAATTGAAACGCGGCATTCTGACTACCAACATCATGGACGATGCGGGCGAGGAGAATTTGCGTTTCTTCAAAGAACATCTGCGACCGATTGCCATGTTGAAAAAGTACCTGGTGACGTATGTGCCACCGGAGGATTAATTTTCGATGCGAAGCGATTTTTCGTCAACTGTAATCGAAATTCTGAAATACGGCGGCTCGACCTTCGCCGCGTTGCTTGCCGGTTGCGTTTACACGATGACAGATGCATTTTTCATCGGCAATTGGATCGGCACGGACGGTTTGGAAGCCATGGCGTTGATTTTTCCCGTCACGGTCATTTTTGCTTCGCTCGGAGTGCTGTTTGAGACGGGAGCGAGCGCGGTCGTCTCGCAAGAAATCGGCGCGGGCAAAACGACGCTTGCCGAGAAGATCATGCGTACCAATTACGTTTGCGGACTCCTGATCGGAATAATTTTCGTGATCGCGGGCAATTTCTTCATTGAGCCGCTGCTTGCTCTGCTTGCAAACAATCCCGAGGAATATCGCATCGTCGAAACGGCGGTCGACTTTCTGAAGATCATATTATGCGGCGTGCCGTTCCTGCTGACGATCTACCTGACGTCGACGTTCATGCGTTGCACGGAACGCCCGACGCATGTCTTTTTCTTTACCGGCTCGACGGCACTTCTGAATATCATTTTGGATGCGCTGTTCATCATCGTATTCGATTGGGGAATGACGGGCGCGGCAACGGCGACGTTCATCTCGCAAGCGTCGGGCGCGCTGATTGCGATTTGGTATTTCAAGTACTCGAAACAAAAATTGGCGACGTCGTTCGGATTGAGCGGGCTCGAATACATTGCGACGGAGTTTAAAATCGGTGCGGGCTTTGCGATCGCCGCTTTAATGTCGTTCGTCATCGAATATCTGTTGAACGTCATACTGCTCGAATACGACGCAATTCATCTGTTGGCGGCGTCGACACTCTCGAATGTAATTTTGACGTTCGTCTATCTGCCGCTGAACGGATTGGATACGGGCATTCAACCGTTGGTCAGTAAATTATTCGCCGCCAATCAAAAACAACATTGCCTTCGTGTGATGCGCTTCGGATTTTGCCTGACGATAATTTTGACATTCATAATATATTTGCCGCTGATGATATTTACCGAAGAGATTGCGGGAGTATTCGTCGACGAGGGCGAAGCCGTGACGTCGGAGATGATAACATTTTTGAGACTGTCATTTGTGATGCAGCCGTTCGTCGGTCTTTATACTTGGTTGAGCGGAATCATGGCGGCGTTGGAAGACGAGTGGCGCAACGTGGCGATAAGTTTATTGCCATTCGTCGTTCAGATGCCGCTGATTGTGTTTTTGCCGAAAATGTTGCCGACGGAGTGGGTGGCACTGAGTTATGCCGCTCAAGACTTCGCGGAGGCGGCGGTTGCCTTTCTTCTGATACGACCGTTTTTGAAGTCAAACGGCATCTCGTTCAAGCAAATTTTTCAAGTGCAATAAAAAACGGGCGCCCGCATTGGCGAGTGCCCTTATTTTTTTGTGTTCAAACTTATTTTGTTCGATCCCGATGTCGTTTTGCGACGTTCAACATGGTCAGGGAAGGATCGGCGCCGAAGATTTTTTCCGTCGTCGACTCCTCCGGTCCGACTTCGATCGCCGTCGGCGTCATGATCTCGCTCAACTCGTCAACCGTCGGCTCGACATCGATCAGCGCAGACAACTGATCGGCGGTTGCGTCGAAGGTGATCAAGATGCCGCCGTGGCTCTTCACCGTCGAGGCTCCGTCGCCGAGCAGTAAAGTATCCTTCCGCGCGGAGTAATCCTTGATCCACGCCGAGCCGCTTTCGATGCTGATGGTGTCATTGCCGCCGCCGGTCTTGATGGTGACGTCGTCGCCGGTGCTGATGATGTAATCGTTGCCGCCCTTGGCATTGATCGATACCTCGTCGCCGACGTTGACGATCGTATCCGCCTTCGATGTCCCGACCATCTTCACATCGTCGAAGTAATTGAGCTGATCATTGCCCTTGATCGTCGGACGGTACTCGTCATAATCGAACGTTTGACCGCTGAACTGCTTCGCCATGTATCTCATCGCAATGTAGCCGCCCGCGTAACTGACATAAACATCATCGGACGCATTGCCGTTGAGCATGTCGATGAGCGCATTGCCGTCGTTGGCGTATTGAATGATCAGCGGGCGACGGTTGCCCGACGTATCGATGCCGCGCACGAGCTCGGCGCTGCCCTCGGCAAACCAAAGCGGCAGGGCATTGAAGTTGTCGATGTTGGCAACCATGGCGGCGTGAGTGAGCTCGTGGAGGAGCACTTGATCGAGATTGACGGTGTCGTTGATGCCATGGCGGTCGTCGGCATCGATGCCCTCAAAGAAGTGCATGTTGATCTTCAGATTCGCGATGATTACGGGCTCGTCTCCTTCCATGTATTCAACCGCTGCCTTCCACAATTGATCAACGTCATAGAAGTTAAGGCGCATGCGATGGTTCTTGGTACCCTCCTCGTTTAAGGTGAGCCCGTAGCTTTGATTGATGAGCTCGAGCGAGCCGTCGAGCCACCACGAGTAGAGGTCGCGAACGATCATCTGCTGATCGGCGGTGAGCGACGAGCGATCGGGAATGCCGTAGAGGGTCAAGCCGTCGATTGTAAAAGTGTCGCTCGACGGATAGCTCGCCGCGCCCGACACATCAATCAGATCGGTCTCGCTCTTGAGGGTGCCGCCCGCGTCGGCGCCGGTGATCGCTCCCGTGTCCTCATTGAACAAATTGATCCCGCAGTACTCGAGCAGGAAGCGTTGACCGTTGCCGCCGCATGAAATCAGATCCGCGCGGAACCGATTGACGAAGTCCGCATAGCTTTCAACGCTGCCGTTCGATGCTGCAACGATCGCCTCGTCGAGAGCATCTGTGCCGCTCAACGTGGTCTGATCGAGCGACGCCATGAGCCTCTTGAACACGCCGATCTGAGGAGTGTATTCTGTGCTGTCGACGGACTCAACGGGATTGGCAACGGTGATCTCGATAAAGCCGTCCGAGTTGATGATCGATGAGGCGCCGCTCGCGAGCGATATGATGTCCTCGTCGGCGTTGAAGTCGGCGATGACCACGGAAGTGCCGTCGGCGATCACAAACGTATCATTGCCCGCGCCTCCGGTGATGGTCGAGAAGTCTCCGCTCGAGCGAATGAAGTCATTGCCCGCGCCCAAATCGATCCAACAAAATGCGCCTTCGTTGCGGATCGAATCATCGTCGCCGCCGCCGTAGATTGCCACATAGAGTGCGTTGTTGATGATCGAATCGGCATTCGAGCCGCCGACGATCATGGTGTCGCTCTCAAAATTATTGTAACTGCCATCGACGGTGATGAAATCGTTTTCGGTCTCGACGGTGTTGTTGAGTGTCGTCACGCCCGAGACGCCGCTCCCAATCGAAATTATATCCTCGTCGGGATTGAAATCGTAAATGAACACGCCCACGCCGTCGGTCACGACGAAAGTATCTGCCCCCGCGCCGCCGACCAACGTTGCGTGATCTCCGCTCGAACGGATCAGATCATTGCCCGCACCCCCGTTGATTGAGCTCGTACGCCCCTCATTGATGATGGTGTCCTCGCCGACGCCGCCCTCGATCATCGTATTCTTACCCGCATTGCGAATGAGATCATCGCCGGTGCCGCCGCCGATCGAAATTTCATCGCCGATGTTAGTGATCGAATCGTCGCCTTCGCCGCCATCAATCAGAACTTCATTGCCGTTGTTACGGATCGAATCCTCGCCGTCGCCGCCGTAAAGCCATGCGCTCGCGAGCGTATTGATGAGGACATCATTGCCCGCGCCGCCGTCGAGCGTGGGATCAACGCAAGCGTACATCGTCGCTTTAATATTGTCGTCGACATACGTCCTGAATGAAGCAACCTCATTTTGGAGAGTATCATTGCCCGCTCCGCCGAAGATCAATGCGTTGTCGGCGTGATTGTAAATGAGATCATCACCCGCGCCGCCGTCGACCGTCGAATATGCGCCGCTCACTATCGAAGATGTTTCGATGAACTCGGGAGAGCCGCCTTCATTTGCGACAGCTGTAAAATAATTTCGGCTTCCCACGTTGTTGTTGATTGTGTCATTTCCCGCTCCGCCGTCGACAACGGACAGCGCGCCGTAATTTCTGATGGAATCGTCGCCCGCGCCTCCGTTTAATGTGGAATTATTGGAGTAAATGCCGGTGACGATGTCATTGCCCGCGCCCCCGTCGATCGACGCAAACCCTTCGTAATTGTAAATGCTGTCGACGGAATCACTGCCGACAATGCTCACGCCCTTGCCGTAATTAATAACTTCTCCTCTGTCGGCGAGAGCAATCCGAACATAATCGCCGGCATTTTCAACTGTCGAAACGTCGGCGGACACTTGGAGCGTTTCGCCGTCGCTGTAATTGTTCATGTAACCGTCTTCGCCGGCAACGGTCGGAGCGCCCGCCGCCTGATGAGCAAAGTAACGCAGGAAAATATAACCGCCGGTGTAAGCGGGATAGGGCACATTATCTGCCGAGTATTCGAGTTGCAAAATGCTTTCCAATACATTCGGATCTTGGAACATCATAGAGAACTCGCCGTTGCGCGCGTCGTCGATGCCGTGAATGAGTTCAGCCGCGCCTTCAGTAAACCAACCGGGCAATTCGGAACAGTAATCGAAGTTGATACTCATCAAGCCGTGCACCAACTCATGCGCAAGAGTACGATGAATATCGTCGGCGATGAGATTATCCTCGGAAAGGTCTTTTAGGTGCGCCATATTGATTATGAGTTTGGTGCCGCCTAAAGTCTTTTTGTCGCCGTCGGCGCTTTGAGAGTCGACGCCGGCACGTATACCGGTCTCCTCATTATCGATGAAAACCAGACAAAGCCGATGATTTTGAGTGCCTTCTTCATTGTAAGTCAGACCGAAGGAATTTTTGATGAGGTCGAGCGCATTTTTGAGCCACAGGTTGTAGAGCCCTTTGACGACCAACTGTTGTTGCTCGGTGAGAGTATCGCGATCGGGAATGCCGTAAATTGTCAAGCCGTCGACGGTAAAAGAGTCGCCTTCGGGATATTCAAGCTCGCCTTCGACGGAATCAAAAATATTGTCGGAGGTAATGACTTTCGAGCCGCCCGCGTCCGCTCCGCTGATCGCTCCCGTGTCTCGATTGCCGAGTTTGATGCCGCAATACTGTTGGAGGAATTTATTCCAATTGCCGCCGCAGGATTGGATATCGAGCAAAAATTGCCGGGTGAGTTCGTTATAACTTCCGAAGTCGGACGAGGCTCTGACTGCTTCATCGAGCGCTGCGCGTCCCGACAATTCGGTTTGATCGAGCGACGCCATGAAGTCTTTGATCACTTTGAGTTGAGCGGAATCGTCGGCGCCGCTTTCGATTGTCTCAACGGGATTTTTGAAATTGATTTCGATCGAACCGTCGGCATTGACAACGGACGCTCCGCCCGCCGCGATCGTAATGAAATCTTCGTCGGCGTTGAAATCGGTCACGATCACGCCCGAGCCGTCATTGATCGCGAAAGTATCAGAGCCCGCGCCGCCCGTCAACGTCGCATAGTCTCCCGTATTGCGAATGAGATCATTGCCGTCGCCCGCCTCGACGCTCGAGATGAAACCTTCATTGATAATGACATCGTCGCCGTCACTGCCCGATACGGTTGAAGACCAGCCGCGAGTGCGAATCGTATCTTCGCCCGCGTCTCCAATCAACATGACATAATCCGCCTGATTGTCGATGAAATCATCGCCCGCGCCGCCGCAGATTATATCATTGTTGGAAGTTCCTTTCATCAGAGCGCTTTCATTGATGAAGTTCCTGATGGTATCGTCGCCGTCGCCGCCGTAAAGGGTATTTTCGACGCCTGAATTTGTGATCACATCATTGCCGTCGCCGCCGTCGACCACATTATTGTTGCCTGAAATTGTGAGAGTGTCATTGCCGTCGCCGCCGACCACCGTGATGTTATCTTCGCCGGCATAGATGTAATCGGTGCCCTCGCCGCCGTTGACCGACGAGCTCGGCGCAAAATCGTAGAGGGAATCGTCGCCCGCTCCTCCGTCGAGCGTTGCGTTGGTTGAGAAGTTGTTAATGAGATCATTGCCCTCGTCGCCGTTGAGCAGTGCGCCGACGCCTACGGTGCTGCTCGTAAAATTCCCGCCGGCGATGAGATCATTGCCCGCGCCGCCATGGATCGTCGCGCCGTCGCCGTAATTCCTGATGGTATCGACGCCGTCCTCTCCGTTGACGAGCGCGGCAAAATAATTTTCGACGGAGTCATTGCCCGCGCCCGCGTTGACCGTCGCGTTGTACCCCGTGTTGAAAATCGTATCGGCGTCCGACGAGCCGCTGACGCTGACCTCGCTGAAGTAATTGAGCGCGGAACCGTTGTCGACGGTGACGTTCTCGCTGAATGTGTCGTAATCGAAGGTTTGATCGCCCGCCTGCTTGGCGAGGTAGCGGAGGAAGATCACGCCGCCGGTGTAGACAACATAAGGGTAGTTTGCTCCGATGACGTTGGTGCCGAGCATGTCGAGGAGCTGATCGGCATCGTCGACAAGAAACCGTCTGAACTCTGCCGAACGAGGGCTATCGATGCCGACGATCAGCTCCGCCGTCCCCTCTTGAAACCAATGAGGCAAATCCGTGAAGTAATTGAAGTTGACCGCCATCAACGCATGGGTGAGCTCGTGGGCAAGAGTCCTGTCGAGCGAATCATGCAGGCTCGCGATATATCCGTGGGCATTATCCTCGGTGATGTCATTGAACACCGCCATGTTGATGCGGAGGCGCGCCACTTCAGCCGTTATGCCGTCGCCGGTGCTTTCGGCAGTGACGGCTGCCATGCCGGTGCTGTTTGGATCGCTGTAGAGGTAGAGCTTCATGCGATGATTGGTGGTGCCTTCCTCGTCGAGCGTGAGCCCGTACGTCTCTTCGATCAGATTGAGCGAATCCCTGATCCACCACGAGTAAAGCCCGCGCACAACCAATTGCTCCTGCTCGGTCAACGTGGAGCGATCGGGGACGCCGTAGATGGTCAAGCCGTTGACGGTGAACTCGGAGCCCTCGGGATAAACGGCATCGTTCTCGGCGGGAAGGACACCCAAATTCGTTTTGATTTCGGAACCTCCCGCGTCGGCGCCGGTGATCGCTCCGCCGTCCTCGTTGTTGAGTATGATGCCGCACTTCTCGATCAAGAACCGTTGATAATTGTCGCCGCTTGCCTCAACGTCGGCTTTGAATTGATCGACGAGCTCTTGATAGCCGCTGAAATTTGAACAGGCGCGAACCGCCTCATCGAGCGCCGCCCGACCGCTGAGATTGGTGGCGTCGAGCGACTTGACGAAGGTCTTGATAACTTCCTGCTGCGTCAATCGGATCACTTCCTTTCAGATAGTAGTTGTCGTCGAGCGCAACTTCAACGTTGGGAGTGCTGATGATCTCACTCAACTCGTCGGTCGCGGTGTCGACATCGATCATTGCCGATAACTGATCGGCGGTCGCATCGAAAGTGATCAAAATGCCGCCGTTGCTCTCGAGCGTCGAGGCGCCGGCGCCGATATTCAAGTGATCCTTCTCTGCGGAGTAATCCTTGATCCACGCCGAGCCGGTGTAAACCGAAAAGGTATCATTGCCCGCGCCGCCGATCAACGTCGCATTCTCGCCGTTGCTGATGATCAGATCATTGCCCGCGCCTCCGTTGATGATCACGTCGTCGCCGTTATTCTCGATTCGGTCATCGCCTTTGCCGCCTTTGAGCGTTACACCGTCGCCGTAATTGTCGACGTGGTCATTGCCCGCGCCCGTATCGATCTTCACGTCGCCGCCGTAATTGTAAACGCGATCGGCGCCGCTCTTACTCTTGATCGTCACGTTCGAGCCCGAGTTGGCGATCGTGTCCGCCGTCGACGCGCCGAGCATCTTCACATCATCGAAGTAATTGACCTGATTGGTTCCCTTGATCGTCTTGCGATACTCATCATAATCAAACGTTTGACCGCTGAACTGCTTCGCCATGTATCTCAACGCGATGTAACCGCCCGCGTAACTGATATAATCATCGTCCGCCTCGTCGTTCAACATGTCGAACAAAGCATCGCCGTTTTGAGCATACCTTCTGATCTCACTGTCGCGGTCGGGCTCGACGCCGCGAATGAGTTCGGCGCTGCCCTCGACGATCCATTTGGGCAGATCTCTGTAGGCGGCAATGTTTGAGCCCATCAATGCATGAGTGAGTTCGTGCGCAAGAGTGCGGTCGAGATAATCACCGTCGCTGAGCCCGTGATGATCGTCGGCATCAACATCTTTGAAGTAGTACATGTTGACCATCAGCGCAACCGCCTCGGCGCCTTCGTCGGTCGGAAGGACAGCGACCGCCGCCATGCCGTCTTCGTCCTCGTCGTCGGTGATGTACAAATCCAATCGATGGGTTCTCGTGGTCTCTTCGTTGAACGTCAAGCCGTAGCTCCGATTGATGAGATCGATCGCGCCGCCGATCCACCAACTGTTGAGCCCGCGCACGATCGTCTGTTGAGCGTCGGTCAGCTCGGATTGATCGGGGACGTTGTAGATGGTCAAGCCGTTGACGGTGAAGGTGTCGCCCGACGGATAGGAGGCGTCGCCCGACACGTCGATAAGATCGGTCTCGCCCGTCAACGTGCCGCCCGCGTCCGCGCCGACGAGCGCCCCTATGTCGTCGTTGTAGAGGTTGATGCCGCAGTACTTGAGCAGGAATTTATTCCAATTGCCGCCGCACGAATTATAATCCGCGCGGAACCGATCAACGAACGATTGATAGCTCGAAACACTGCCGTTTGAAGCGGCGGAGATCGCAGCGTCGAGATCAATGCCGGTCTTCACGTCGGACTCGCTGAGCGATGCCATGAATCGTTTCATCACGCCGATTTGAGGAGTGTAGGCGGTGCTGTCGACGGGCTCAACGGGATTGGCAACCGTGATCGCGATCGAGCCGTCGGCATTTTGGATCGATGATGCGCCGCTCGCGATTGAGATCACATCTTCGTCGGCATTGTAATCGTAAATGACCACGCCGGTGCCGTCGCCGACAACAAAAGTATCGCTGCCCGCGCCGCCGACGATGGTAGAGTGGTCGCCGTTCGAACGAATGAAATCATTGCCGCCGCCCGCGTTGATAAATGAGCCGTAACCTTCATTGCGGATTGAATCATTGCCGCCGCCGCTCAAGATGAGCACTTCGACACCGCCGTTGATGATCGTATCGGCATTCGAGCCGCCGACAAGCGTCGCGTCCTCTTCGGAATTGGTAAAACTGCCGTCGACGGTGACGAAATCGCTTTCGCTCTCGACGGTGCTGTTGATGGTCGTCACGCCCGAGACGCCGCTCGCGATCGAAATCATGTCCTCAAGGGAATTGTAATCGGCGATCACCACGCCCGCGCCGTCGGTCACCACAAACGTATCGGCGCCCGCTCCTCCGATCAACGTTGCATGATCTCCGCTCGAACGGATCAGATCATTGCCGTCGCCCGCGTCGATCGAAACAAGGCGACCCTCGTTGATGATGGTGTCCTCGCCGAGCCCGCCGTCGATCGTTGTGTCCGCTCCCGAATTATGAATGAGATCATCGCCCATGCCGCCGTAGATCGAAACTTCATCGCCGCTGTTGATGATCACATCGTCGCCGCTGCTGATGATGGTGTCATCGCTGCCGTCGCCTTCGATCCAAACTTCATCGCCGCCGTTGAAGATCGAATCGTCGCCATCGCCTCCGATCAGCCATGCACTGTCGAGCGTATTGATGAGGACATCATTGCCCGCTCCGCCGTCGAGCGTGGCATCGACGCACGAGTGGATCGAAGAAGCGTCGTCCGTCATCCTGGGATTGAGTGTGACGCTGACATTTTGGAGAGTGTCATTGCCCGAGCCGCCGTTGATGTATGCGCGATCGGATTGATTTGTGATCTTGTCATTGCCGTTGCCGCCGTCGATGGTCGAGTCCGCGCCGCTCTGAAGATCGCTGTGCACCGTGAACGTGAGACGCCCGTCCTCATTTTCATCGAACGATGCCCACGTGCGGAGGCGCGCGTTGTTTTCGATCGCGTCATTGCCGTCGCCCGCATCGATCAATGATCTCGCGCCGTAATTGGTGATCGCATCATTGCCCGCATCGACATTGATCGTCGCGTCCGCCGCGTTGTTGGTGATGAAGTCGACGACATCACTGCCCTCGATGTAAACATACTCCGCGTGATTGGTGATCGCGCTGAAATTGCCGCTGCCTTCGATGGTCGAGCCTCTGCCGTAATTGTGGACGTTCCCCGTCTTGCCGTCGAAATTGATCAAGACGTAATCGCCGGCGTTCTCGATCATCGTTCCCGAATCGGACGGCGTGATCGTCTCGCCGTCGACGTAATTGCTGATGTAATTGTCCTCGCTCGCGACGGTTTGATCGCCCGCCGCCTGATGAGCGAAGTAGCGCAAGAAGACGTAGCCCGCGGTATAGATCGGATAAGGATGATCTTCCCCGCTGAATTCGAGCTCGACAATCTGCTCGGCGATCGATTCATCGGTGAACATGATCGGGAACTCCGAAATACGATCATCATCGATGCCATGGACGAGTTCCGCCGCGCCCTCGATAAACCAATTGGGCAGATCGTTGACGTAATTGAAGTTCGACGCCATAACTCCATGCACGAGCTCATGGGCGATGGTGCGATGAATTTTTTCGGCGGTGAGGTCCTCCGCGTCGGCGTCCTCAAAGTACGCCATGTTGATGACCAATTGAGCTCCGCCGCATTCCTTGAAGTCGTCGCCGGTGGGGTTGGCAACGACGGCGGCAAGCATGCCTCCGTCTTCTTCGTCCATGAACCTCAAGCAGAGGCGATGGTTGGTGGTGCCCTCCTCATTGTACGAAAGCCCGTAGCTTTGCTTGATCAGATCGAGCCCGCCCTTGAGCCAATGGTTATATAAATTCTTGACGATGACCTGTTGATCGTCGGTAAGCTCGTCGCGATCGGGAATGCCGTATATGGTCAAGCCGTCAACGGTGAACTCCGATCCCTCGGGATATGGATCATCTTCACTGTACTCGCCGAGATCAACAATCGTTGCGTTGGTCTTGACGGTCGAGCCGCCCGCGTCCGATCCCGTGATCGCTCCCGTGTCCTTGTTGTAGAGTTTGATGCCGCAATACTGTTGAAGGAACTTATCCCAATTGCCGTCGCATGATTCGATATCGGCTCTGAACTGCTCGACGAGTTGAGCGTAGCTCGTGAAGTCCGACGAGGCTCTGACTGCTTCATCGAGCGCCGCGCGTCCCGACAGTTCCGTTTGATCGAGCGACGCCATGAATCGTTTGATTACAGAGACTTGAGGAGAATCATTCGAGTTGTCGACGGTCGCGACGGCGTTCGGGAAGTTGATGGTGATCGAGCCGTCCGAGTTGATGACGCTGGAGGCGCCGCTTGCGATCGAGATCACATCGTCGACGGAATTGAAATCACTGATCACCACGCCCATGCCGTCGCTGATCATGAAAGTATCATTGCCCGCGCCGCCCGTCAACGTCGCATAGTCTCCCGACGCTTGGATCAGATCATTGCCGTCGCCCGCATCGATCGTCGCGACGAATCCCTCATGCACGATCGTATCGTTGCCCGCGCCCGCCTCGAGCGAAACTTTTTGACCGAGATTGCGGATCAGATCATTGCCGTCGCCCCCGACGATCGTAATCTCCTCCTCCGCGCGGTTCTCAATCAGATCATCGCCGTCGCCGCCGTAGAGATGATTGTAATTGCCGCGGTTGAGGATAGAATCATTGCCCGCGCCGCCGTTGATCGTATTTCGGGTTTCGATGACGGAAATATAATCGTTGCCCTCATCTCCGAAGACGACTCCCAAACTTGCGGACTGAGTGATCGTATCATCGACCGCTCCGCCGTTGACCGTGGCATTCTCGCCGTTCGAATTGATCCGATCATTGACGTCGCCCCCGACGATCGTAACC